>DATNQR010000230.1:0-1982 GCA_036703905.1 Thermosynechococcaceae cyanobacterium | reverse complement strand
ATGGGGACGGTATTGTGCAAGCGAGTGAGGTAGTCAGTAGGTCTGCCCTCTCCGGAACCCAGGACGAATCGTTGAGAAAAGTTTTGGAGCCAAACATCGTCAATGGGAACTTCGCCCCTGTCAACTACTACGTTCGGGTGCTTCCATTCAACGGTAGCAACACAAACTACAGGCTGATTGTGCAATAGGAACCTCTAAGCCGCTCACCCAGTCCGTTGTTGCCTGATACTACAGATCTTGGCTCTTTGGGACAAGCCACTCGTTCTGACTTAGTTTCTTACTCAACGGGTCTGCAACGGTTTAGACTCCCCCTTCCAACCCTATTCCCAGCTTGAGCCAGTCCCAGAAACCCAGCAAAATCAAGCGCTAAGCCTAGCGTGATCGCTCACACTCTAGCAACTGAACGATCGCTCTTTCCCCAGGAGCGATCGTTCTCTGGGTTTCATTAAAAAGTGTGTGATCGCCACCCGTTGCCCTGGAAGTAGAGACGATCGCCCGTAAGATCGAAAAACCTAGGCTCCTTCTACCGTCTGTCCTATCCTGCTGCCCCGCCCTCGGAGATTTCAACCCAGTGAGTACAACATCGATCGGTAGATTGGTTCTGGTCAGTACGATCGCCCCTCTGACGTTCTGTCTGTCTGCTCAGGCTCAGATTGTCCCAGACAACACTCTACCTGTGAGTTCCAGCGTGGCTCCGGGCTGCGTGAGATGCACGATCGAGGGCGGTACAGTGCGCGGCGCAAACTTGTTCCACAGCTTGCGGGAATTCTCCATCCCCACGGGCGGCGCAGCGTGGTTCAATAACGGGCCGACGATTCAGACCATTTTGACGCGGGTAACAGGGAACTCAATCTCCAACATTGACGGCTTGCTCAAAACCAATGGGACAGCCAGCTTGTTCCTGCTGAACCCCAATGGCATCAGCTTTGGAGCCAATGCGCGACTGGAGATTGGTGGCTCGTTTCTGGCCAGCACCGCCAGCAGCTTTCGGTTTGCCGATGGCACTGAGTTCAGCGCCACAAATCCCCAGGCTCCGCCCCTGCTGGCTGTAAACCTGACTCCAGGACTACAGTTTGGCCCTAAACCGTCGGGGAGCATCACTAATGCAGGAAGTCTGTCAGCCGGACAGGATCTAGCTTTGGTCAGCGGTGATGTCAACAGTAGCGGCTTGCTGGCGGCTCCTCACGGACAGGTGTGGGTCGCGGCGGTGGCGGGAGATGCAACGGTGCAAAGGGCGATCGGGCAGAACGTTTTGCTGGCAGCCGATCGCAACTTGATCCTGGAGAAAAGCCAGCTAGGGGCGATCGGCGATTTGACTCTGCTGGCAGGCGACACCGTGCGGGTGCGGGATAGCGTCACTGAGCCGTTTGTGGCCTGGGCAGGCGGCAATCTGACCGTGATGGGTCAGCAGGGCATCGACATTCTGGCGCTGAACCATCCGGGGGCTGCGTTTCAGAGTGGTGGCAGTCTGAGCCTGATCAGCAATGGAGTGGTTTCTGGTGATGCTCACTTTGCCAGTGGAGGACGGTTTCAGGTTCTAACGTTGGCGGGGCAACCAGGAAAATTTGTCAGTCTGCATGACCCGATCATTAGTTCCTACTCAGATGTGGTCTTGGGCGACTACACAGGCACGTCGCTGAAGGTGGAGACGCTGGGAAATATTACGATCGGCACGATCGCCATCACTGGCCCCGATACTTCTCTGGTGGGCAGCGATCCAGATATTGCGACGCTGCGGAACGGTTCAGCAGTCATCCTCCGGGCTGGCCTGACCACGTTGGACAATCCCCCCAACTTTGGAGCCGACACCTATCGCATTACCAACCTCGGTACGCTTCCAGGCAGGGGAGATAGCAGCTTTGCCTACGGCATCAATGAAGCAGGGCAAGTGGTCGGAGGAGTAGGACCATCCCAGTTAATGTTCAACGGCATTGCGCCTTCAGCGGTGACGGCGATCGGCTCCCAAGCTTTTCTCTACACCA
>DATNQR010000229.1:0-2707 GCA_036703905.1 Thermosynechococcaceae cyanobacterium | reverse complement strand
CGAAGCCCGAAATCACGATCGACTTTGATGTTGATCCTAATGCCGCAGCAGCGCAACGGGCGAAACAATTTGCCGATGCAGAAACCTCCCGTCGTCTCGTCGCAGCCGCCCATGTCTCTTTTCCAGGAGTCGGTCATATTCGTGCAGAGAATCAGGGCTATGCTTGGGTCCCTGTGGACTATCGCTGGCGTAAACAATGAGGTTGGGTCGCAAAAAGAATAAGACGTTTGATATAGCGCGATCGGCTTTGCTATCCCGCAGGCGATCGCTTTTCTGCAAAATGCTGTAAGAACGGTAGTGCCGTAAACAATCGCTTCACCGTGAAATTGCTCCTAATGCTCTTAATGTTGTTTTTTGAGCAGTTGTCAACCCTGTTGCGCCTTGAATATTCATGCCTTCATAGAGGCGCTCGCCTCTCACCGTTTTGATACAGCGTCCTGTAGCAACATCCCACAGTTTTATAGTGCGATCGAAGCTCCCACTCAATAGAATTTGACTATCTGCGCTAAAGATAACTGATGCGATCCAACTATCATGTTCGCACATCACATAAAGGCATTCTCCCGTCTTCAGATTCCAGAGGCGAACGGTTTGGTCATCACTGCCACTGGCAAGGATTTGACCATCAGGGCTAATAGCAATGGTAAACGCGATGCTGGTATGCCCCTGTAATATTCTTAGACAGGCTCCGCTTTGCACATCCCACAATCGAATCGTTTGGTCAAAGCTGCCACTTGCCAAAATCGGCTCGGTTGGATGAAATGCTAGCGTGTAAACCCCGCCCTTGTGTCCTTCTAGCACCCGCAGGCAATCCCCTGTCTGCACGTCCCATAGCCGAATGGTTTGGTCATAACTGCCACTTGCCAGCGTTTGACCTTGAGAATCAAAAGCGATCGCCCGCATGCTGCTCTGATGACCCTGTAGCACTTGTAAGCATTGGTGAGTTTGTACATCCCACAGTCTCACCGTGCGATCGTAGCTACTGCTTGCTAGGGTTTGCCCAACGGGGCTAAAACATACCGCTAATACGGGAGCATCGTGAGCAATCCAACGTTCGCCCTGTCCTGTTTGCACATCCCATAGAAAAACGGAGCCACCTTGCCCATTGGTGGCGATCGTTTGACCATCCGGGCTAAAGCTTAAATTTGAAATTTGGTTTTGGCTGTTTTCTCTGTAGAGGGTTCTGTAGGGAGGCGAACTTAATGGCTCTTTATCAACCTGCCATTGCCATAAGTAAATCGTTCCCGTTTGACTACTACTACTGGCAAGCAGTTGATTCGGCGACTCAGTTCCCGCTAAGGCAGAATCATTCTGATTTTGAGCTGCCGTAACTGTGATAGGACTAAAACTTAAGGCGTGTTCTCCATAAGTATAACCGCTTAACGTTTTGAGGCTTTGCCCACTCGGCATCTGCCACAGCCGCACGGTTCGATCCTGGTTGGCGCTGATCAAGACCTGACCATCGGTACTGATGGCGAGCGCCAGCGCCAGAGCAGATACCGTATGCTCGCCCAGAATATTCGTACAGCGTCCGTCTCGCACATTCCAAAGCCGAAGGCTGCCATCATCACTGCCACTCACTAGGATGCCACCCTCTAGACTAAATACAATGTTCCGAACCCAGTTGGTATGCCCTCGCAGCGATAATTCAGGATTAAATGAATGAGTTTTAGAATCAAGCAGATGACTCCATAGTTGAATGCAGCCATCGAGGTCGCCACTTGCCAACCGTTGACCATCCGGGCTGTAGCGCACGCAACGAACACCGGAAGAATGCCCCTGCAACACATTTAGGCATTTTCCAGTCTCAACATCCCAAGTCCGAATCGAGGTATCCTTACTGCCGCTGGCTAAAATTGGATAGCTGGGTGAGAAGTGAACGGAATAAACGTTTTTGGTGTGTCCTTTCAAAACGTGCAAGCAGTCACCTTGTAAATTCCACACTCTTGCGGTTTGATCATCACTACCACTGGCTAACCATTGACGATTAGCGCTAAAGCTTAAAGACCAAATTCGACTTGTATGCCCTGTCGAAATCCACAAACACTGACCACTTTGCACATTCCACAACCGTACCGTCGCATCATTACCGCCACTCGCCAGTGTTGTGCCATCGGGACTAAATGCGACCGCCCAAACCCCACCGCGATGTCCTTCAAACGTCGCAATGAGTTGATTGGATGTAAGATTCCACAAATACACTAAACCTGTGATATCGCCCACAGCAAAAACTTTACCATCTGGGCTAATATCAACCGATGTTGGCACCCCCAAGCTCTCTGAGAAAAGGGATGTCGCTAAATTAGAGTTTTGAAAACTGACCCCTACCAAATTAACCTGCCGCAGGTCGGCTTGCCGCACCACAAGTTCAGAAAAATCGGAACCCTGCAAATCTACTTTGAGCTGCACCAGCAGATTGATCAAATTTCCTGCCGCATATCCTGCTCCATATTCTGACCGTTGTCGCTGTTGTGCCAGGAGCAGCCTTGCTGTATCTTCAACTTCTGACACATTTCGGTAAGACGATAAAAGCCATTCCATTACAGGCTGTATGATGAATCGTAATTGCATCTTGAGGATATAGTCTTTTGCCTGTACTCGAATCAATGAATGACTTTGCCATACATCAAGCTGTCTGGTTGTAAATTCTGTACAGACCTGTTGTATCAACCGTTCTGTGACATATTCCATCACAACGGGCTGCAAG
>DATNQR010000228.1:0-6094 GCA_036703905.1 Thermosynechococcaceae cyanobacterium | reverse complement strand
GTTGGCGCTTTCGCGGCGCTGAAGGGTGGTGGTCATGGTAATAATGATTCCAGTGTATGGTTGCTTCTTGCGAAGCGGATGTATGTGAATAACATAACACCACTGTTACGCTTTGTAAAGAGTTATGAGATCACGCGATGTACGACTAAGTTCTTGCTTAACCCACACGGTCTGTCGATCGCTCGCTCACCACAGCCTTAACCCACCACAGTACCCACCACAGTTCAAGCAGTTGGTGACCGAGTACTTCTAGTGGTCGTCAACTAGTGATCTGTCAACCTTCAGTTTAAGCAAGGTTTTTCCCCAACCAAAGGTTTCCCCTGCATCCCGTCTTGAACCTATGAAGCGGCCATAGCCTTTCACGTAGCTTCTCGGTAGCGGCTTGAGTCAAGGGGAAGACAAACTCCTTTAGAATAGTCAGAGCCGACTTTTGCAGAACCACAGCTTTTGAGAAGATGCCGAACGTCTACACCGTGGAAATCAACCATCAGGGTCACATCCACACGATCGAAGTTCCCGAAGACCGCACCATCCTGGAGGTAGCCAACGATGACGCAAGGCTAAATCTCCCCAGTTCCTGCACGGCCGGGGTTTGTACTACCTGCTCGGCTCAAATTCTGGAGGGCACGGTTGATCAAACCCAGGGCTTGGGGATTAGCCAGGAGCTTCAAGATCAGGGATACGTTTTGCTCTGCATTGCTCAACCTCGATCGAATCTGAAGCTCGTCACCGAAAAGGAAGAGACGGTTTATAACATTCAGTTTGGGCAGCACCAAAAGAAGTAATAGAAGTAGAAGCTGAGGCTCTCCATCTTGGTCGTGAGACGTGACACTGAGAGCCGATGCCGTAATAGAAGCACAAGCAGATTAAATCCTGGTGATCACGCAATTCATCACGCTAGAAGTCAAGCTACTGCCTCAAAGTGTGACCTCTGAGGCGATCGAGGCAGAACTAAGAAAACACGGACAACCCCTTCGTTGGGCCATCACTTCCGTCGTCCAGCACATCGCGGTCGTTGAAGCGCTCGTTACTCTAGAATCGTGAGTCGACCTTATACGGCTGTCCTTATTGTCCCCACTGGAATTGGCGCGGCGATCGGGGGTTATGCAGGGGATGCTTTGCCAGTGGCACGGGCGCTTGCTGAAGTTGTCGATCGCCTGATTACTCATCCCAACGTACTGAACGGGGCCCAGCTTTACTGGAACTTGCCTAACGCGCTCTACGTTGAGGGCTACGGTCTAGATCAGTTTGCCGCAGGACGATGGGGTTTGCGACCAGTGCAGCAGAATCGAATCGGGCTAATTCTAGATCAGGGAATTGAGCCGGAACTGCAACTGCGCCAGCTTCAAGCCGCAGATGCAGCCAGAGCTACCTTGGGATTGGAGCTAACGGATTACACCGTGACCGATGCGCCGCTTCAGGTGAGCTTGAAAACTGCCGCTTCTGGTGCAACCTGGGGCACGATCGAGAACCCCGATAGCCTACTGAGAGCCGCTGAAAAGCTGATCAAGCAGGCAGGGGCCCAGGCGATCGCAGTGGTAGCTCGGTTCCCAGACGATACTGCCACCGCCGCCGTGCAGCAGTATCGCCACGGGCAGGGCGTTGATCCATTAGCCGGAGCAGAAGCAGTAATTAGTCATTTGATCGTTCGCACCTTCCGGGTTCCCTGTGCTCACGCGCCTGCCTTGGCTCCTTTGCCGATCGATCCGCAGCTATCGCCTCGATCGGCTGCCGAGGAATTGGGCTATACCTTTCTGCCCTGCGTTCTGGTGGGTCTGAGCCGTGCACCCCAGTGGATCGATCGCTTCGCTGCTCCGCTCCCTGCTTCTCAGCCTGAAGATCTCTGGGTCAATCAAGTCGATGCAGTGGTGGTTCCAGCAACGGCGTGTGGGGGCAGTGGGTTACTCAGCTTTGGACAGGCCCGGACAGGAGCACGGCAACCGCTCATTATTGCTGTGCGCGACAATCGAACGACAATGCAGGTGTCGCCTGAAGCGGTGGGACTCCGGGCAACTTCAGTCAATTCCTATCTGGAGGCATTGGGATTGCTGGTGCTGCACCGATCGGGACTGCGACTGGATGCTCTGAACCCAACGATCGAGCAGATTCGACAGCTTTGACTATCTACAGCCATACATAACTAAATCCCCGACTTCTCCAAGAAGTCGGGGATTTGATCTTTTACTTAGATGACGATCGAGCTTTGGGCTGTGAACCTCAGGCCTCGGCGATGCCCTCAAAAGCGTAGGGGGGTTGCAGGGCAGGGAAGCGTACTGTGAACACTGTTCTTCCTCGATCGCTCTCGACCTGAATGGTAGCCCCCAAGCGCTCCAGCAGCTTCTTCACTAGAGCTAGTCCCAAGCCTGTGCCGCCGCGCTTCCAGGGATCGCTGTTGGGAATGCGGTAGAACTTGTCAAAGATGCGATCGCGTTCTTTCGGTGAAATTTCCACTCCAGAATTGGTGACACTCAGGTTAATTCCCGTCTCGTTCTGGTGGGCTGACAGAACAATTTCCTGACCGGGCGGCGTGTATTTGCAGGCATTACTCAGCAGCTCCGCCAAGACGCGCTCCAAAGAATTGGGTTCGGTGGTCAGGGGTGGCAAATCCTTGGGAATCTCCACCTTTAGCTGAAGGCTCTGGTTCTGAGCTTTGTCAATGAAAGGGGCGACGATGCGATCGACCCAACTGCCCAGCCTGAGTTCCGTGGTTAAGAGAGGTTCAGTTTCGGCTTCCAGGCGAGACAGATCCAGCAGATCGTTGATTAAGCTAATTTCCCGTTCGCACTCACTCTGTAGAATCTGGAAGTAGCGATCGATCGGCTTTTGTTCGCCACCCAAAATTCCCTGCTGCCGCAGCACGATTCCCAGCATCTGGGTTGCCAGCTTGATGCTGGACATGGGGGTGCGGAGTTCGTGGGAGACAGTGCTGAGAAAGTCGTCCTTGAGGTGATTCAGGCGCTCCAGTTCCTTTACCTGGGTTTGGGCCGCCTGGTAGAGACGGGACTGACGTAGAGCGATCGCGCACTGGTTGGAAACTTGCTGCACCAGACGAATGTCTTGCTCGGTGAAGCAATATTCCTTCTGGTTCACCAGCCACAGGTCGCCCATGATGCTCTGGTCGTCCAGAATGGGGTACGCCAGCATGGTGACGTGCCCACGCACAGGACTGGGCACAACAGAGCAAAATTGAGACGACAAGCCCTCAAGAAGCTGGTTATAGATTTCGGGGTAATCAGCTAGGCGGGCCACCCGACCTACAGAGGAGTGGTCTAGGGTTGTGTACTCGTAGCAAATGGTCGAAATGCCGCGCTCAAAGTCGTACAGCGCCGCGTTACAAGACGTGGACTTGAGGGCGATCGCCAGTTCCTTCACTGCCTGCTGCATAATCTGGTCTTCATCCAGACTATCCCGCACTTTGTCGGTGATGCGCTTCAGGGTGGCTTCAAAATCAAACGCCTGCTCTAGCTGAGCGGTGCGGCGTTTCACTTGCACCTCCAAGTCGGCGTTGAGTTGCTGAATTTGCTGGTATAGCTCGGATTGGTGTATTGCGATCGTCACTTGGCTGGCCAACTGCGTCATAAATTCCACTTCTGCCTGCTGCCACTCTCTGGGGGCAGTGCAATGATGAGCAATCAACAACCCCCACAAATCCTCACCTTGCAGAATCGGTACGCCTAAGTGGGCCCGCACCTGAATTTGATTCAGTAAGCTGAGGCATAGCGACTGAACTGGGCTGTTTTCTACGTCTGAGATCGCCTGAATCTGCCCTTCTCGGTAAGAGTTGCGCCAGTCCTGCTGGCCGCTAGGGTGGGAAACGCTCCGCCTCAGAATCGACAAGTCAGGAGAACTAACCGACTCCACCATGACAAACCCGCTTGAGTCCTCTTTAAGGGGGGCATCTAGGGCGATCGAGGTTCTCCCAGTAAAGCTGACTTCGGGAAAGCGGTAGACCAAGACGCGATCGGCCTGGAGAAATTGGCGCACCTCAGATACCGTAGTTGTCAGGATTGCATCCAAATCCAGCGACTGGTGAATGCGCTGGGTGACTTCTTTGATTACCCGTTCCCGCTCGGCCTGTTGCCGCACAGCAATTTCTGCCTGCTGCCGCTCCCGCAGAGCCAACTCCCGCTCTGTAGCTTCTTCCTGCAAGCGCAGGTTTTGCGATCGTAGTTGCTCTTGAAGCCGCCGCAGGTTGAGTTGAGTTTCCACTCGCACCAGCACTTCGTCAACCTGAAACGGCTTGGTGATGTAGTCTGCACCGCCCACATCAAATGCTTTAACTTTGTCGGATGCTTCTCCCAGGGCGCTGAGAAAAATCACTGGAATGGCGCGGGTGAGTTCCTCTGCTTTGAGTGCCTGGCAGACCTGATAGCCATCCATCTGCGGCATTCTCACATCCAGCAGAATCAAATCCGGTGGCAGGGCGATCGTGGCAGCCAAAGCCATCTGACCGCTGCTGGCGGCACGTACACGGTAGCCCCGTTGAGTCAGGAGGACTGAGAGGAGGCGCAGGTTATCAGGAGTGTCATCCACAACTAAAATGTTGCCTTGATGCTCCTCTGCCTGAAAATCGTTCATGTTGGGGTCAGTCGAGGTAGTTCAGCAAACAGCGCAGCTTGTTCAAGGAAACTCCTGCTCCAGCTTGCCATTGCCTCTAGCGGAAGCAGAAAGGGTAGGAGCTTACGGGGTACTTCACCAGAGGCAATCGACAGAAGTGGTATGGAGAAATTCTTAATCACTCCAGGGTCATACTTTAAGAGGCAAACTTGTGAGAGGCAAGCCAGCAAGAGGCAGATCAGGGAATTGTGATTGGTGTTCACTAGCAGATCTACTGCCTTACTCGTCTGTCTTTCTTTGCCTAAACATAGCGTACCCATGAAATTTCAAATTATCTCTATAACGCGACGTAGAGATATTTCTAAGACGGAGTTAAGGAATCAAGTTTGTTGAAGCGGCTCCGAGAAATAGCGGAATTTCTAAAGGATTATGCTAGTCTCTGCTAAGAAATTGTCGAAGCATCTCAGTAGATTTACGGCCCGATCGTTGTAAGAAATTCTACGAGGACGCTTCCATACAATTTGCACAATTTGCTAGGGAATTCAATTCATTCCTATTGAGTCAATGGCTCTAATCCAATTTTTCATAGCGGCAATCCCTAGCAGCCGATTCCTGGGTGGTAGGCTCTCAGTTGTGCTGTTGGTAGGTATAGGAACGATCGGATTAGGCCTAGAGCAATCCATTGCCGAACCCAGCCCAGTTTCTCCTGCTGGAGTCACGAGGCCTAGCGGAAGCTCAAGAGTGGCGATCGAGCCAGGGCAGAGGATCGCGCAAACTCCCCTGCCGCCACCCCAGGATGTGCTGCCGCCCCGGCCCACGCCGCCGCCCGTCCAGCCGCCTTTGCCGCCGCCCGATGTGCTGCTGCCATCGCCTACACCCGGAACGCCTTCTGAGCCAGAAGCGCCCGAAACCGCACCGCAGCGCCTCACTGTCGATCGCTTCAACGTCACGGGCAGCACAGTGTTTAGTGCCGCAGATCTGGCCAAAGTCACAGCCCCCTACACGAAGCGGCCGATCTCCTTGGCGGAACTATTTCAAGCTCGATCGGCGGTGACGCAGTTGTATGTCGATCGAGGCTACATTACTTCTGGCGCATACATTCCCCCCCAAAAACTCCAGGACGGTGTAGTAGAAATTCGCGTGGTGGAAGGCGAACTAGAGGATATTCGGATTACTGGAACTCGCCGCCTCAACCCCAACTACGTGCGGAGCCGTCTGGCCCTGGGGGCTCAGAAGCCGCTCAATCGCGTTCGGTTGCTGGAAGCGCTGCAACTGCTCCAGATCAATCCCCTTATCAGCACAGTATCGGCAGAACTTTCGACCGGATCGCGGCCGGGAACCAGTCTACTGGAAGTGCGGGTAGCAGAAGCCAAAACCTTTGACGCGCAGATTGCGTTTGACAACAGTCGATCGCCCAGTGTTGGCACGTTTCGGCGGCAAGTCCAACTAAGCGAGGGCAATCTGCTGGGGCTGGGGGATGGACTGTCGATCGGCTACACCAACACCGACGGCAGCAATGAAGGAAATTTGAACTACA
>DATNQR010000227.1:0-13788 GCA_036703905.1 Thermosynechococcaceae cyanobacterium | reverse complement strand
TCTTAGAAAAAGAGCGAAACTCGATCGCGCACTCCCGCGCTCCGTCAATCTCATAGATTGAGTGGGGCAGGGTTGGATCAGTGATGTATGCCTCATAAGCCGCATCAAAGAAGATGATTGACCCGTGTGATCGAGCGTAGTTCACCCAGGCTTGCAGATGTTCCCGTGTGGCAGTCGCACCTGTGGGATTGTTGGGGAAGCAGAGGTAGATTAAGTCCACTTTCTGCGACGGGATTTCGGCTGTAAAGTTGTTTTCCGCCGTAACGGGCAGGTAGACGAGGCCGCCGTATTCGCCCTTATCGTTTGCGTCGCCCGTGTGGCCTGCCATTACGTTCGTATCCACGTACACAGGGTAAACAGGATCAGTGACGGCGATCGTGTTGTTGTTGCCAAAAATGTCTAGGATGTTTCCCGTGTCGCACTTGGAGCCATCCGACACAAAAATCTCTGAGGCATCAATCTCGCAGCCCCGCGCTTGGAAATCCTGAGCCGCGATCGCTTCCCGCAGCCAGCCATAACCCTGCTCTGGGCCGTAGCCGCGAAACTGAGCGCGATCGCCCATCTCTTCCACTGCCTGGATCATGGCGCTGCGACAGGCGGAAGGAAGCGGCTCGGTCACGTCGCCAATGCCTAACCGGATCACGGGCGCTTCGGGGTTTGCTTCCACAAAGGTGTTGACGCGGCGGGCAATTTCGGGGAATAGATAGCCTGCTTTGAGCTTGAGGTAGTTGTCGTTGATGGTTGCCATAGGAGAGGTAGGGAAGATCTAAACTCCTATTATTCCCCAGTCTGACCGAGAGCGGTAATCGGCGGCGATCGCTCAACTACCGTCAGTTGTGATTTCAGCCCAGTCAGCTAGAAAAGGACAGCCAGCCAGATAATTATCTAGCTGACTGTTCTTTTTTGGAAATTCCAAGTGAGTGCGATCGTTAATCTCGCTTGATTTCTCTTTCAACCTTGGTAAGAAGTAGAACTTACAAAGAGATCCCCCAACCCCTTTAAAAAGGGAGCTTTTGAGAGTTTCTTTTTTAAGGAAGGCTAAAGCTAGGGCTTCAGGCTTCAAGCGCGTAAATTTCGCTCAGTTACGCACCTGCACGGGCATCACCAGATAGGTCATCTTTGTACCGCCTAGGGGAGTCAGAATGGCTGGACTGGTGGCCGTTGTCAACTGAAGCTGCACCTCTGGAGTTGTCAGCACCTTCAGCCCCTCCATTAAATAGCGGACGTTGAATGCGATTTCCAGATCGTCGCCTGTAATCTGAGCCGCGATCGCCTCCCGTCCACTTCCCACATCTTGAGCATCCACGGAGAGGGCTAATTCCTGGGCAGTGGTGTCTAGAGTTAGTTTGACGATGTTGTTTTTCTGATCCGCCAGAACTGCGATGCGCTCCAAGGCGCTCAGGAATGAACGACGATCGACCGTCAACTGGCGCGAGAACTGGCGCGGAATCAGTTGGCGATAGTTGGGATACTGGCCCTCCAAGAGGCGACTAGTGAGGCGCTGATCCGTCCACTCAAACACCACTTGGCTCTGATCAAAGTGAACAGCCACCGAGTCACTGATCTGACGATCGAGCATTTTGCTCAGTTCTTGAAGCGCTTTGGCCGGGATCGTCACCTCCAGTTCTTGCGCTGGGGTAGGGCTGGGGTCGGCTTCGCTGAGGGTGCGAACTACAGCTAACCGATGTCCATCCGTAGCGGCAAACTCCAAACCATCCGACTGCGCGGTCAGGTGAACTCCAGTCAACACCTGCTTGGTCTCATCAGTGCTGGCGGAAAACAGAGAGCCACGCAGTCCTTCCACCAACGCTTCGATCGGCAACTGCACAACCTCTCCCCCCTCCACAACAGGCAGTTCGGGGAACTCCTCAGACCCCATTCCTCGCACTTGATAGCGTCCCGATGCACAGGTCAGCGTCACCAGCGTCGTTTCTGATTCCTGTCCTTCGATCGCTCCGTCCTCCAGCGTCAAATCCCCTTCCGGTAGCCGGGAAACAATGTCGTTCAGTAGGCGGGCAGGCAGGGTCAATTTGCCCCCCACTTCCACCTCGGCTGCGAAGCTAGTCTGAATGCCGAGGCTGAGGTCGAAGGCGCTGAGGCGGATCTGCTGAGTTTCGTGGTTGGCCACTAGCAGAACGTTTGCCAAAACCGGATGAGTTGGACGAGTAGCCACCGCCCGACCCACTAGAGAAAGATGAGTGCTAAGGCTATTTTGGGTGCAAACCAGTTTCATAGGAGTTGTGGGGGAAAAAGTTGTGGGGAATAAGGCCAGAAATGAGCATTCCGACCTGGCCAATGAAGCGACTCGGAATTTGTGTTTGAGCATGGTAGCACCCTTATTTCGATCGAGCTACCTCAACGTTTCCGCTTAGTTTTGAAGCGTTGTGTAGCCAGAAAGGGCGACCAGACAGCCGTGATTTAGAACCTGTGGAAACTGTGGGAAACTCAGTCGATCGGCGCTCCATCGGATTCTTCCGTGGTGACTCTTCTGTGGAAAACGTGTGGAAAACTTTTCGAGCTGGATGAAAGGCAAGACAGCTTACCAACTTTTCCACACCCCAAGCAGGAGTTCCATCCAGCTTCTCCACAGGATTTTCCACAGAAATAGCGCAGGTTTTTCACAACTTCGTTCAGAAATTCGCTCTCGGCGTAGAACTTCTTCACAAAACTTTGTGCTCGTGTCTGTCTCCGAGCAAGATTAAGCCCACTAAGCCAATCATTCTTCCTTGATTAGGAGGGGCGATCGAGGAAACCTCTCTCAGCAATCGATGATCGCTCCCCTGAAACGCGATCCTCACGACCCTAACGATGGTAGCAATGACCCACCAGCTATTCCATCTTGCTCATTGCCACCATTGTGGATCTCAACCCTACGGAACTTAGGCGATTCAATCAATCACAGTCAACTTCTTACCGAGAAGCAAGCAGACCTAGGAGATTGGGTACTTGGGTTGAAGATTGGTGAGCTTCAAACCGCTCCACCCAGGGATCAGGCATTTCTTGCCAGCAATGGGTGCAAAACCAGTAGATTTTGTTGTGACGGGCATGGCGAAGTAGAACTTCGGAGCAGCAAGGACATGTATTCATAGGAACCTCTTAAAGCAAATTGTCATCTAAGCTACTAATCAACAATGGCAGTTGTTGAGAAGTCAAAAATCTATCTTCCAGAGTAGAAGAGTGAAAGCAGAGATGCTATCAAGCGAAAAACCTATTCCCACAGATTTACGGAAGTGCGATCGCGCTTAATGTAGCAAAATTAACCTCGCTCAACAGAAATCCTCCCTCCATCTCCCAAGGGAGCGGCTTCAGGGTCAAAAACGTGGCGAAACAGTGTTTTTTTGAATTTTCATTTCGCTTAACGAATCTGAGCTAAAAAAGTTATTTGTTCATGTCTGGCTTTGATTCTTCATGAAGTAGCTCGATCATTGCTTGGGCCAACCACTGGTACTGACTTGAAGTGTTGTAAAGTTGAGCCGAAACTCGCAATAATCGACTGTGGATTGTTGGGAAAGGAATGATGGGAACTTCGATCCCATACCGTTTCAGCAGCACGTCCTGTAGAGTCTGAAACGAGCCATCAGGAAGCGGAACCACTGCGAGAGAACCTAGAAGATGCTCTGGGCAGGGCGGCGCAACCTCTAGGGCTTGACACAGAATTTGCCGCGCCTCGATCGCCAGGTCATGATTCTTCTGCATCAGTTCCGACCAACCCCCCGGCAGCAGCGAACCCATAAACTGGATTGCCTCTGGCACGCATAGGTAAGGCGTGGGATCGCCCGTTCCTGTCCAGTCAAATTCCAGCCGAAAGCGGCTGCGATCGGTGCGGTCGGAGTTGGCCCCGTGGCTGATGGTGAGCGGCCGAATCTCAAACTGGCGATCGGGCTGCACGTAGAGAAAAGCCGCTCCCTTCGGACTGCACAGCCATTTGTGGCAGTTGCCTGTGTAGTAGGTTGCCCCCAGTTCTCGCAGATTGAGCGGCAGCATTCCAGGGGCATGGGCACCATCGATCAACGTCTCAATTCCGCGCTGGTGGAGTTCCTGTACCAGTTGAGCGATCGGGAAAATTAATCCAGTTTGGCTAACGACGTGATCGAGCAATGCCAGTCGAGTTTTGCTGGAAACCTCCGCCAGCACAGTTTCCAGAATCTGATCTGCCGAAACGATCGTCAGGGGCACTTGCGCCACTCGCACTTGCAGTCCGGCCCGATCAGCGGCGTAGTTGAGGGCATTGCGGCAGGCGTTGTAACCCTGATTCGTAGTCAGTAACTCGTCTCCAGGAGCAAGGGAGAGCGATCGCAGCACAGTATTGATTCCTGTGGTGGCGTTGGGGACAAAAGCTAAGTTCTCAGCTTCCGCACCAACGAAATCTGCCAGTTGCCGCCGCGCGTTGTCCAGCAGTGCCTCTAGATCGTGACCAAAGAACTGGAGCGGCTGGCGCTCGATTCTTTCCCGCAGGCGCTGCTGTGCGGCCAACACGGGCAAAGGGCATGCCCCAAATGAGCCGTGGTTCAGAAAAGTGATGGCGGGATCGATCGACCAGTGACGAGAAAAAGCGCGATCTTCTGTTTGCTCCATCTTCCTCACCGCAAATGGCCCAATGATTTCCAGCGCCAATTATAGCCATAGCCTCATGGGTTAAGACGGGGTACAGAGGTGGAACCCCTGCACCTTTCCTTCAAACCAAATGTCCTAAGCTATCTACACCTATGCCTACCAGCAGGCTAGGGTGAATGCCAAAACTAATCTAACTTAACTCCCCAGGCAGGATTCGAACCTGCGACCAATCGATTAACAGTCGATCGCTCTACCACTGAGCTACTGAGGATTATCCTTTATCGCGCATCCCATATTAACGAGAAGATGGATGCTTTAGCAAGCACTTTGGCAAAGTTTGTTTCGGCAGTTGCCTCATCCCCTGTGTTGGGAGTTGTCAGCTCGAAGTCGATCGCGGATCTGAGATAGGGAAGTCCGGCTGCTGATCGGCTCTCTGGGTTGGGGAAGCTCAGTGTTCGGCCAGCCAGGTAGATCAATGCAGGGACATTCCAGAGCTTGGATACCCACTTGCTTAATAGGGACAGGCATGGCGCACCGGGAACAGGGATTGATTTCCCAGGAAGGCGATCGCAGTTCCCCAATCGTCTCGCTTGTGCCCTCTAAGTGGTACGCGTTCGGTCGGGCGATTACTTGCTCCCAGCAGTCCTCAAATTCTTGGCTGTAGCGATCGCCCTGAATCACTGAAGACGGCAACAGTTTCTCCTGTCCAGCGTGATCGACGATCGGCTTTCCCAATTGGGCCCAGTAAGCCAGATATTGCTTGAGTTGTTGATCAGAAGCCATAAAAATTCCTACAAACCCAAAAACTAGCGAGCGCTATTGTGCCTGCTTGCAATAGCGTGATGCGTCTGCCCATAGACGAAAGCGCTGCTGGTAGACTTCTCCATCCTACTCGCTAGGCTCAAGCCACCTGAAAAGCAAACCTGTAACTATGGTTAAACTTTTCAGACCACAAAATTTAGCCTGTGTTGACCTGAGTTGAAGTGGGGTAGAGGGGGCAAAGCCCCCTGTTAAGGATAAAGTCCTCAAACTCCCTTATCCTTTTTATTTCGCATGACAAAGTCAACAGAACCTACACCATAAGAATCAGACTCAACTGGAGGGCAACGCAGCCAGGGAGATACCCAACTTACTGAGATTAAGGGCGTGGCCCGCCGTCACCAAGTAGACCGGATCGGCGATCGCGCCCACTTGTCGCGTCAGCATACCCAGGCGATCGCGAAAGGTACGGCCGATTGGGTATGCCGGAACCACACCCCAGCCCACTTCCTCCGCCACAAAAATCACGCTGCACGGCGGGTTCTGTAAGCAGTCTAGAAGCATCTGCAAAGTTTGGCTCCAAGCAGCAGCATCTAGTTCCAGCAGATTTGCCAGCCACGTCCCCAAAGAATCGACCAGCAGGCAATTTCCCTCTGGGGCAGCCTGAATAGTCGCTGCCAGATCGATCGGACAGTGCAGCGTTTTCCAGTGAGCGGGTCGGCGTAATCGGTGTTGCTCAATTCGCGTCTGCCATTCGACATCGGTTGAGTCAATCTGAGCAGTAGCCACGTAGAGGACTGGCCGAGCTGACTGGTGCGCCAGATGTTCAGCCCACTCGCTTTTGCCCGATCGAGCGGGGCCCGTCACTAAAGTAATGGAAGGAGGCAAGGGCTTGAGACGATCGCTGCTGGACATTCTTGTTGAACTACGTCTGCCTTGTTGAACTAGGGTTGAACTAGAGAACTAGAATTGCGTCGGGACTTGAGCTGGTCGGAAAAGTTTGCTCTAGATTCGCAACCTGACGCATAATCTTCTCAGGTTAGCTTGAGACTTCGCTTAAAAAGCCGAATTGTTGAGGCTTTCGATGTTTAACGCTAGAAATTGTCCCAGTGTTGATTCCTTCTTAAGCAGATTTTTTAAATTTTCACAAACAGCATTGTTGTTGCGATCGGGAGACAGTCATGGAAAAACGGACTCAGACCAGCTTAAGCCAAACGTCTCAAAGGTCTGCTGCTGAGTCTGGTTCCCAAACCAGCGTATCGCCTCAGCGCCCTATTTCCTTTGATGTTCAGCCGAGATATGCAGCGCAGCCAAAACCGCCAAAACCTGAAACGCAGCCAAAGCCTGAAGCGCAGCTGAAATCCGCATCATCGCAGCCTTCAGCGTCCCTTATTTCCAGCGTTCCTCGCACTAGCGATACTGTGAGTTGGCAACTCGCCCCCGTGGGAGAACTGAAGGAAATTTCCCTTAGCTTGCCGCAGGTGTCGGTTTCTGGCTTCACCACCCATCGCAATGCTGCCAATCCTGCCCTAGCGATGAACTTGCTGAAGGAAATTCAAGTTCTGGTAGCTGGTTGGCAAGTAGAGCTACAGCAGACCTTGAAGCAGATTCAAGACCTTTACCTGGAAGGCGCGATCGTCGATGGCTGGCTAGAGTCCTATGTTCAAGAGGAAACTCAAGCGCCTACACTGCGCCATGCCGAAGTCGGTTGCCTGCTGGACTATGTTGAAAAAACCTGGGGAGATTCTGCCCCAACAATCCCTGGCCCGCCGCCCGTGCCCGATGCTAATCCTACGGGCTATCGGCTGTGTGGGCTGAACGAAGAAGGACAACTCTGGTTCCGTCACTGTCCACCCGAACAGATTTCTGTGGTGAGTTTGGCGATCGCCCGCTACCAAAAACTTAAGCAGCTGCTTACCCGTAAACAAACGTTAGAAACTCGCTTGAGTGGGTTGGCTGAGACATTGATTGAGATGCACGCTGAGTTGAAGCAGGATTAACTGTCGATCGCTCTGGCGGAATTTTGAGTTGAGTTAGAATAGAACTTCAGGCAAACCAAAACTTTTATTGAAGACTTTGCACTCGACTTTTCGGAGCCAGAAGCTGTTTTTGATGATGGGAGCTGATCGAATTGATGGGTGAGTCCTTCGCGGTGGATTCTAAGCTCACGGTCGCTCCCCTAGATTGCCCGGCCTCGACGGATTTTCGCGATCGAGTGCTGGCATGGTTAACTCATAACGTGCCTGACGATCGACTTCAGCACATTCTCCGCGTTGAGCAAATGTCCGAGGCGTTAGCTCAAGTTCACGGACTGGATTCTGCAAAAGCAGCCCAGGCTGGCTTACTACATGACCTAGCAAAGTTTTTCAAACCTGCGCGGCTGCTGCATATGGCCCAAGCCGCAGGACTGGAACTCGATGCCGTGGATGAAGCAAACCCCCATCTCCTCCATGCAGAAGTTGGCGCGATCGTTGCCAAAGCGGAATTCGACGTACAGGATGAAGCTATCTTGGATGCAATCCGTGACCATACGTTGGGCCAGCCAGGCATGAGTCCCTTGAGTTGTGTGGTCTTTCTGGCCGACAGCTTGGAGCCAGGACGTGGTGATACAATTGAACTAAACAAGCTGCGTCGAGTTGCTCAAGAAGACCTCCATCAGGCAGTTTGGCTCACCTGCGATGAGTCGCTCCAATATTTGATCTCAACTCGAAGGCTGATTCATCCCCGCACAGTTCGCACTCGCAATTGGTTTCTGCAAGCGGTGATCCAAAGAAGAACAGCCATCAGCAATTCTTCCCCGCCCTACTAGCTTTCCCTAACCCGTTTCTGTTGGAGAGAATCTCCTAAACCTGACTTAACCCACTCTCAAGGATAAAACAAGGACGAAATTCTGAATGCCAAACCACTCTGACGCACAATCTACCGTTTTGCTCTCCAGCCCCACCGATCGCGCCCTTGAGGGAGACACGCTGGCAGTGGTGCAGGCGATCGCTCAGGCTGCTGAAGACCGGAAAGGAGTTGACTTGTCAATTCTTCGGGTTGATGCCATCTCCACACTGGCTGATTACTTTGTCATCGTCACAGGTCTATCGAAGGCGCAGGTGCGAGCGATCGCTGTTGCAGTCGCGGATGCTGTGGAAGAAGGGTTTGAGCGTCATCCGATTCACCTAGAAGGGCAAGCAGAAGCAACTTGGGTGCTGCTGGACTATGGCGACATCATTGTCCATGTTCAAATGCCCCACGAGCGGGAGTTCTACAATCTAGAAGCCTTTTGGGGTCACGCAGAGCGAGTTAATTTGTCAGCGATCGACTAGACACAATTTTTCCAATTGCGCCTAATCGATCGCCCCTAGGCAAGCTCTACCAGATGGTTTGCAGGCGCTCGGACAGCGTTAGCTCTTCCAGCAGCAGTCCGTTCTGGCTGCCCCGATCGCTATCTAAATTGACAGCGATCGTGTTTTCCCCAGCGTTCAACCACACCCCACGGACACTGACGCTGTTGGATTGCGTCCAGCTTTCTGTTGGGGGAAAGGTCTGGTTGTTGACAATGCCCGTCTGGTTGACAGTGATGTAGCGCGAAGCTGTACCTTCGGCGGCAGCATAGCGGAAGGTAAGGGTATAGCGACCCGCGGCCGGAGCCGTCAGGACAAACTGATCTCGCGATCGCCGCTTGTCTTGACGATCAACCCCACTACCCTCGGCATTGGCGCTTAGATCACTCAGAGCGCGGTTTTCCGATCGATAGCTGGCGCGCTCTCGGCTGAGGGCAAAGGCTGCATTTAGGGCATCCATCGCGGAGCTTTGACGCGAGGCATCGGCCTGGTCAAACTTGCCGGCCCAACTGAGGCCAAACTGGTTGGCATCGTTGCGGTTCTCCGCCCAGATGGAGTTAGCGTTGCGGAGGATGAATTCTCGATATCTAGGGCGTTTCGTCACCTGATAAAGGTAGTGCAGGTTGCGAATAAACACCCCTTTAAACTGTGCCCCGTCTTCGCCACAGTCTAGTTCGCACGGTTCCCGCAGGATGCCTTTGGGAGCCAGGTGAGTGATAGCAGAATTGGCGATCGCTTCTGCCTGCTCCAGCAGGGCTGTATCGTTCGTAGCTTTGTAGAGATCCACCAAGCCGCCCAGCAGCACACCCTGGTTGTATGTCCAGGTCGTCTGGCCATTGTTTTTGCAGGCATCGTTCAGCCCATCATTCACCAGATTGCGGCTGTTGATCATGCCGCTCTTTTTGAACCAGGTCCAGGTGCGCTGGGCCCAGTCCAGGTAGCTGCCGGAGCCGCGATCGCCCGGTGTCCGCAGGTGAAGCCGCACCGCCACGGCTAGAAATAGCTCGTTAGTGATGGCGTTTTTGTAGACGGGTTCGTTGCCCTTTTTCCAGCGCATTCCGCCGCCGCACTTAGAATCCCAGCCCGCCTGCATATTTTTGAAGATAGTTTTGGACATCTCCAAATAGCGAGTTTCCCCCGTCAGGTCGTAGGCTTTGATCCAGGTCAGCGCCCACCATCCGTCGTCGTCATAGAACCACTTGTTGTAAAAGTTGGTGTTTTTATACCGCTCAAAGGTGTGGAAAATGTTAGTGCGGTAGGTGAGAGTGTTGGTGTAGGCGGAGTAGTCGATCGTGGCACTCATGGCGTTGGCAGCGTGCCACCAACCTGTAGTATCCCAAAGTCCTGTCGAAAAGTTATAGAAGCTCTGGAGGGCGGCCATTCCCAGACCGACGGAGGCAAAGTACTGTTTTTTCCCCAACATGATTTCTGGTTGAATCTCGGTGTGAAGGAGCGATCGCGTTTTTGCACCAGTTGAGCATTCTGCCATCATTTTGTTGTTTTGTGAACAAAGTTTTGGCGGAGATCCGAGGGATCGACAGCGTGAATGACGTAATTCAACTATCTGAAGAATGAGATATGACGAATCATCCGGGCGTGAACTAGATTAAATGCTCAATTCCCGGCATCTTGAGAGAATCCGGGAGAAAGCCCAGATTCTGAACCTTCAGGTGGGCAAGCAGCGCGTTTGCGACAAACAATGAACCTCAGGCAAGCTTGGTATAATCGCCTCTCATAAGCTCAGATCAGCTCAGGTCAGATCAGCTTAGAAGAACAAGCTCAGAATGAGGGAGGCAATATGGCGGCATGGTGTGAGATTCCGGGAGGCATCACTGCGCCCAAAGGATTTCGATCGGCGGGGATGACGGCAGGTTTGAAGCCTTCTGGACTGCCTGATCTGGCACTCATCCTCTCCGATGTGGAGGCGATCGCGGCAGGCGTGTTCACCACCAGCCAAGTGCGGGCTGCGTGTGTAGATTACTGTCGGGAACGGCTACAGACCAAGCAAAGCGCCCGGGCGATCCTTTGCAATGCGGGTCAGGCCAACGCCGCTACAGGAACGCTGGGCTGGCAAGACGCGATCGACTCGGCCCAGGCTCTCGCTCAAGTCCTGAACATTGCCCCAGAGTCGATTCTGCTGGCTTCGACGGGGGTAATCGGCCAGCGCATCAAGCTAGATAAGCTCAAAGCCGCTTTGCCGGAGTTGGCAGACCTGGCTTCTGACTCCGGCTCTGACAGCACTGCTAAAGCCATCATGACCACTGACCTCGTGCCCAAGTCCATTGCTTTGGAAACGACTCTCCACGATCGACCCGTGCGGATCGGCGGCATTGCCAAAGGCTCTGGGATGATCCATCCCAACATGGCCACTATGCTGTCTTTCATCACCTGTGATGCGGTCGTCTCGCCTCCCCTGTGGCAGCAAATGGTTCACCGAGCCGCTGATCGCAGCTTCAACCAGGTGACTGTGGATGGCGACACCAGCACCAACGACTCGTTGATCGCTCTAGCCAATGGAGAATCCCGCACCCCTGCCATCACCGAACCTGGCCCAGAAGCAGAAAGGCTAGAGGCCATGCTGACGGAAGTGTGTGTCTACCTGGCAAAAGCGATCGCCCGCGATGGCGAAGGCGCAACCTGTCTGCTGGAAGTGCGAGTTTCCGGCGCACCAGACGATAAAGCAGCTCGCCAAATCGCCAAGACGATCGCGGGTTCTTCCCTGGTCAAAGCCGCCATCTTCGGCCGCGACCCCAATTGGGGCCGAATTGCTGGAGCAGCGGGCCGGGCCGGTGTGATTTTTGATCAGAATGATTTGCAGATTCAGCTAGGGGATTTTCTGCTGATGCAGCATGGACAACCGATCGCGTTTGACAAATCTGCCGCCAATGCTTACTTAGTGCAGGCGGCGGCGGGGGAATACCTCAAGCAAGACACAGTACTGATCTCGGTCAGTGTGGGCAGCGGCACGGGTGCAGGAATCGCTTGGGGCTGCGACCTGAGCTATGACTACGTGAAGATCAACGCCGAGTACACGACTTGATGCCTAAGAGATCAGCTTGCGTGGATTTCTCATCTTCCACCCGGAGCAGGTAGAAGCTCGGTTTCTACGGAGGCAGCGAGATTTAAGTTAGCCTGGAGATGCTATTCTCCTGGCTTTCAATGCGTTCTCCTTTCTCAGACGAGCAGTTGCTGTTTACCCCAGCGACTCCAGAAGCAACGGCTGTGCCCGTCATTTTTGCTTTCCCAAACGAGTACAACGTCGGCATTACCAGTTTGGGCTTCCAAGTTGTGTGGGCAACGCTGGCAACCCGATCGGATCTGCAAGTGAGTCGGCTATTCACCGATGCTGAGGAATCTTTGCCCTCGCAGCCGGAGATTCTGGGCTTCTCGCTATCCTGGGAACTGGATTATGTCAACATTCTGAGCTTGTTAGAAAAGCTGGAAATTCCGATTCGATCGCGCGATCGCACTCATCAGCATCCGATCGTCTTTGGGGGCGGCCCCGTGCTGACAGCCAACCCAGAACCCTTTGCTGAGTTTTTTGATGTGGTGCTGCTGGGGGATGGCGAACTGCTGCTGCACGAGTTTATCCAGACCTACCAGGCAGTGCGGGGAGCGGCGCGAGAAACTCAACTGCGGCAGTTGGCCAAAGTTCCGGGCATCTATGTTCCAGGCCTGTACGAAGTGAGCTACGAAGGTTCTGATGGGGCCATCGCTTCAATTCAACCTGTCGATGCGAGCATCCCAGCCCAGGTCACTAAGCAAACTTATCGAGGTAACACGCTTTCTGCCTCCACGGTTGTCACGCCAAGAGCCGCGTGGGAAAACATCTACATGGTGGAAGTGGTGCGGAGTTGCCCGGAAATGTGCCGTTTTTGCCTAGCGAGCTACCTGACGCTACCGTTTCGGGTAGCCAGTTTGGAAGAGTCCTTGATTCCAGCGATCGATCGTGGCTTGCAAGTCACTGATCGCCTCGGTCTGCTGGGAGCTTCTGTAACGCAGCATCCAGAGTTTGAGACGCTGCTGGATCACCTGAATCGGCCAGAGTACGATCGCGTCCGCCTCAGCCTCTCCTCGGTTCGCACCAACACTATCACGCCCAAGCTAGCCGAAACCCTGGTGAAGCACGATGCTCGATCGGTCACGATCGCTGTGGAAAGCGGCAGCGATCGCCTGCGCCACATTGTCAACAAAAAACTGACCAACGACGAGATCATTCAAGCCGCCATTCATGCCAAAGCAGGTGGTCTCAGCAGTCTCAAACTCTACGGCATGGTGGGCATTCCGGGGGAAACCCCAGAGGATCTCGACCAAACTGTGGCGATGATGCAAGCCATCAAAAAAGCGGCTCCTGGACTGCGACTGACGCTCGGATGCAGTACCTTTGTGCCCAAGTCTCACACGCCGTTTCAGTGGTTTGGTGTGGATCGGCAGGCAGAAAAGCGGCTGCAATGGCTCCAGAAAAAGCTGCGCCCGTTGGGAGCAGAATTCCGACCCGAAAGCTACAACTGGTCGGTGATTCAATCTTTGCTGTCGCGGGGCGATCGACGGCTCTCTAAGCTCCTGGAACTCACCCGACACTACGGCGACTCCCTAGGCAGCTACCGCCGCGCCTTCAAGGAACTGCGGGGACAACTCCCGCCCCTGGAAGATTATGCTTTTGCGACTTGGGAAGACGATCGGGTTTTGCCTTGGAGCCATCTGCAAGGCCCTCTTCCTGCCGCGACCCTGCTCAAGCACCGCGAAACGTCCTTTCCCTCTGGCTTCACTACCTCCGTGCCCTCCCTCAGCGTGGCATCTCGTTAAGGCAGTGATGGCCGTAGCTTCATAGGTCAGGATGGGGTGTCGCCCCCATACCCCAGTACTTCCTAGATTTGGAAACGCTATATGCAAAACACGGCAGAATTCTACTGTGCCTACTGCGGCGAGGAAAACACCACTTTTATCGACTTCAGTGCCGGTGGTCAGCAGTCCTATGGAGAAGATTGCCAAGTTTGCTGTCGTCCCAACATTCTGTTTGTCCGCATTGACGAAGAGACACTGGAAATTGAAATTGAGACGGAATACGAAGGGTGAAGCGATCGACCTCTCCCAAACTTCCGTAAATTGTCAACATTCTTAACTCAGTCAGTAATAACCGAAG
>DATNQR010000226.1:0-5512 GCA_036703905.1 Thermosynechococcaceae cyanobacterium | reverse complement strand
TCCAGTCCAAACTCCCTGACTATATGGTTCCGTCGATTTTCGTACCGTTAGAGTCCTTGCCACTCACGCTCAACGGCAAACTGGATCGTCGAGCACTGCCTGCTCCAGATCTCGATAGGCTAGGCGCAGATGACTTGGGCTACATCGCCCCCCGAACTGACCTGGAAAAAGTGGTTGCAGAAATTTGGTCAGACATTCTAGGGTTGCACTCCGTCAGCATTCAAGATGACTTCTTTGCCCTGGGTGGGCATTCCCTTCTGGCGACTCAAGTAGTTTATCGGCTCCGAGAAGCTTTAAAGCTGGATATCGCCATCAGCCGATTGTTTGAGTTCTCCACGATCACTACCCTGGCAAATTATCTTGATTCACTGGGGCAGACGAGATCGAGTCAGGCAGATGAGGTTTTCCATGCTCGGTTTAATCCGATCGTCTCGATCGCTCGGACAGGCGATTGTATGCTTTCCCCTACCCAGTCCAATCTCTGGTTCCTGAGCCAGTCGGAAGAGGGACGCGCTCTCAACATTCCCCTTGCTTTCAACTTGGTGGGAGCATTACACGTTGATGCACTGGAGCAAAGCCTGAGCGAAATTGTGCGTCGTCACGAAACTTTGCGGACTGTCTTTCCCTTAGTGAATGGGATTCCTGTTCAGCGAGTTTTACCTGCATCTCCTTTCCCTCTACCTGTAGTAGACTTGCAAACGCTGTCAGAAGTCGATCGCTGGGAAAGGACTCACCAGTTAGCTCAGGAAACAGCTCAACGTTTCTTTAATCTGGCAGTCGATCTGCCGCTCCGCGCGGTGCTGGTGCGCTGGAACGAGACGGCTCATGTGCTGCTAGTGACGATTCATCACATTGCGGCTGACGGTTGGTCGTTGGGCGTGTTTTGCAGCGAACTGACGGCTCTCTACACTGCCTTTACGCAGAGAACAGCTTCCCCCCTGGCAGAACTCCCAATCCAGTATGCCGACTTCGTGCAGTGGCAACAGCAATATCTGACTTCCGAACTGCTTGAACTCCAGCTTGCTTACTGGCAGAGGCAACTGGCGGGAGTGCCGCCCCTTCTGGAGCTACCTACAGATCGTCCCCGACCGCCGCTCCAAACCTTCAAGGGTGGAACAGCCTTTTTTACCCTGGATGCCAATCTGACTGGTCAACTTAAAGCCCTCAGCCATCGCACTGGAACAACGCTGTTCATGACCCTGCTTGCAGGATTGGCAACACTGCTGTCGCGCTATAGCGGCCAACAAGATCTAGTAATTGGTTCTCCGATCGCCAACCGCCACCGCACCGAAATTGAGCCACTGATTGGCTGCTTCATCAATGTGCTGCCACTGCGAGTTAATTTGAGTAGTGATCCTGACTTCTTGGCGCTGCTACAGCGTGTGCGTCAGGTTTCCCTAGAAGGCTACGCTCATCAGGACATTCCTTTCAGGCAAATTGTGGAAGCTGTGCAGTTAGGGCAAAACCGGAATCACAGCCCTCTATTTCAGGTGATGTTCATCTTGCAGAACTCACCCGCAGCAGAATTCAAACTGCCGGGTCTGACAGCCTTGCCATTACGGATTGAGCGCGGCTTGGCTCAGTACGATCTCGCGCTAATGATGGAAGAGACGATCGATGGATTGAACGGGGAGTTTGAATACAATCGGGATCTGTTTGATGAGTCCACAATTGTGCGGCTAGTCGGACATTTCCACACCCTCTTGCAGGCGATCGTTGCAGACCCAACCCAAGCGATCGCCACACTGCCTTTGCTGTCTCCAGCAGAACACCAGCAGATGTTGCTGCTGGGAAGTAATCCCAATCCGATCTCGCCTCAAACCCAATGCATTCAAGAGTTATTTGAGGCACAGGTCGAGCGGACTCCTGATGCGATCGCCCTCGTGTCCGAAATCCACCACCTGACTTATCGGGAGTTGAATCAGCAGTCCAACCAACTAGCCCGTCACCTGCAAACGCTGGGAGTTGGGCCAGATGTTTTGGTAGCGATCGTGATGGAGCGTTCGATCGACTTGCTAGTCAGCATTTTTGCAGTTCTCAAGGCGGGCGGGGCGTATGTGCCGATCGATCCAGCCTATCCCTCCGATCGACAAACCTATCAACTGGAGAACTCTCAGGCGGTCGTAATTCTGACTCAGCAGCGACTGGTTGAAACATTGCCCCAAGTTGGCCCACAGGTCATTGAGATCGAGTCCGTCCGCGATCGCTTGACCGCCTACAGCACTGAGAACTTGCCTCTGCAAGCGACCGCTAAGAATCTGGCCTACGTCATCTACACTTCTGGCTCTACGGGTAATCCTAAAGGAGTGATGGTGATGCACCAGGGCGTGGTTAACCACAGCCAAGCCAGCATCCAGGCATTTGAGTTGACGGACATCGATCGGGTGCTGCAATTTTCCAGTGTGGGCTTCGACATCTTTGTGGAGGAGGTCTTTCCCACGCTGACCTGTGGCGCAACCCTGGTGCTGCGCTCTGAGGAGATTGCCTCATCCCTTCGCGCTTTTTGCCAGTTTATCCAGCGTCATCGCATTACAGCTCTAGACATTCCTACGGCTTTCTGGCACGAGTTGGTCAACGGACTTGCTCTGCTTCAGGAAACCTTGCCCACCAGTGTCCGGCTGGTAGTTGTGGGAGGCGAGAAGGCTTCCCGTAGCGTCTATCAGCAGTGGTTGCAACTCGCGCCATCCCAGGTTCGCTGGCTCAATACTTATGGGCCGACCGAGGCAACCGTCACCACCACCCTCTTTGATCCACGCCAGTCAGCCCTTGATTCCAGTGCTGAGATTCCCATCGGGAGAGCGATCGCCAACCTGGAAACCTACATCCTCGACTCCTGCCTTCAACCCACACCGATCGGGATTTCCGGTGAGCTATACATTGGCGGCGCTGGACTGGCGCGGGGCTACCTCAACCTGCGCGAACAAGATCAGGAAAGATTCATTCCCCATCCCTGGAGCGCTGATCCAGAAGCCCGCCTCTACAAAACTGGAGACACTGCCTACTACCTGCCCAATGGCAACATCGCCTTTGTGGGGCGCAAGGATTACCAGGTGAAGTTTCGCGGCTTTCGGATTGAGTTGGGGGAAATTGAAACTCGCCTGGAACAGCATCCAGCAGTTCAGCAGGCAGTTGTTCTGGTCAGGGAAGACATCCCTGGCAGCAAATTTCTCGCGGCCTACGTGGTCACTCCAGATCCCCACAGGCTGACTGCTGAAGACCTTAGCCAGTTTCTCCGGCCTAAACTGCCGCTCTATATGCTTCCGTCTGCCTACGTGGTGCTGGAGAGGTTTCCCCTGACCGCCAACGGCAAAGTCGATCGTCGTTTCCTTCCCGTTCCTGTGGCTTCCCTGCGGGAAAGCGAACCCTCTACCATCCCCACAGATAACCTGGAGCGGCAGCTGATTCAGATTTGGGAAGCACTGTTGGGAGTGCGACCGATCAATCTCAACGACGACTTCTTCGAGCTAGGAGGGCACTCTCTCCTCTCGATTCAGTTGTTCGCTCGGATTGAGCAAGCGATCGGCACAGCTTTACCTCCTACTCTGATCTATCAAGCCCCTACGGTCAAACTACTTGCATCCCTGCTGCGGCAGTCTACCCAACGGCCGCCTGAACACTCAGCCATCATCATTCAAGAGGGTAAGCCTACTCAGCTTCCCCTGTTCTGTATTCATGTGCTTGGGCCTAACTGCCAATTCTTCCGTCCCCTGGCGTCATACCTAGATTCGTCTCAACCTGTGTATGGTCTAGCAGCCCAAATGGCCGATCGTGGAAGCGCTCCGCCCAACCGCATTCCAGACCTTGCCACTTACTACATCAAGGAGATGCAACGGATTCAACCCCATGGGCCCTACTACCTAACGGGGGTATCTTTCGGCGGATGTGTGGCGTTTGAGATGGCGTGTCAACTGGTTGCCCAGAATGAGACAGTGGCATTGTTGGCTCTCTTAGACACCTTCGCTCCCAACACGATGGATACTGCACCGAGCGTTGAGCGGCTTTCTGCCCACCTCGATCGTCTCAAGAAGACCGGCCCGACCTACGTGCTCAAGCGTCTTAAGGCAAAGTTGAAGAGAGTTCAGGACAAAACTCTGGTCAAGTACAGTAAGCTGCTCCAGCAGTTGGGGCATTCACCTTCTTATGAGTTGAACTTTTTGACGGTGCTGGAGGAGAACAAGCACGCCGCGAACAACTACACGCCTAAGGTCTATCCTGGGCGCATCATCCTGTTCCGGGCAACTGAAGGTGTTTTTTACTCACAGTCCTATTTAAAGGCAGGACTGGGCTGGCGTGAGTTGACTAGCGAGGGTTTGGAAATTTGCGATGTGCCTGGTGATCATATGCAGATGCTAGAAGAGCCAAATGTTCAGGTACTTGCTGGGAAGCTTAGAGGCTACATATCCTGAAGTTTCACTCTCCCACGTCTTGCTATAGCTGTAGACAGGCAGCTTAGAATGTTGGGTTTGAAAACGCGCTGGCTGTGCCTGGCGTTTACTCCCCCATGAGTATCTACCCAGACGGTGTATTGCTACTTCCGCACTTAGCGCCTTGCAGGGGTGTGGGAAGCAATGCTCAAAACTGGTCGCGAACAAGTGCGTCAAGTCTTGTAGGAGGTGCTGGGATCGTTATCCGCACCCACATCTCGGAGATGAAAGCGAGCTTACGCAAACAAGCAGTGAGACAGACAATCCGTTCTTGAGAAAATAGCAGGCTGACGATCGAGGTGAGCAGGCTACAGGATGGTCTACCCTGCCAAGCTCGTCTTTCAACCCAAGCTCGTCCTACACTCTACGGTTGCCGCAGGTAAGGTTACTGATAATTCTCTACCAAACGTTAGAAACCGAAATAATTCAGGGCTTGTACTGTTAGCAATGAAGAGTGTCATGCAGCGCAGATTGGAAGAGTCATCATGCAGATTCAAACGCCCGATTGGGTCAAGCACGCGATTTTCTATCAAATTTTCCCCGATCGCTTTGCCCGCAGCCAGCAACCCCGTAAGCGAGTGCTGAAAAATGCCATGTGGGAAGAGTGGACGGCCCTGCCCACCCTGCAAGGCTACAAAGGCGGAGACTTGTGGGGCGTGATGGAACGGCTCGACTACCTGCAAGATTTAGGCATCAATGCCGTCTACTTCACGCCGATTTTCCAGTCTGCCAGCAACCACCGCTACCACACCCACGACTACTACCAAGTCGATCCGATGCTGGGCGGCAACGAAGCCTTCAAGGAATTGCTGGATGCAGCGCACCAGCGGGACATTAAGGTTGTGCTAGATGGCGTATTCAACCATTCTAGTCGGGGCTTTTTCTTCTTCCATGACGTGCTGGAAAACGGCTCTTATTCACCTTGGGTCAACTGGTTCAAAATCCAACAGTGGCCCCTCTCGCCCTACAACGGCGAATTCCCCGCCAATTACGAAGGCTGGGCTGACAACCGAGCGCTCCCCGTGTTTAACCACGACAACCCAGAAGTACGCGAGTACATCATGGAAATCGCTGAGTACTGGATCAAG
>DATNQR010000225.1:0-15101 GCA_036703905.1 Thermosynechococcaceae cyanobacterium | reverse complement strand
GGGTTTCAGCCTCTAGTGTGTACCTCACAAGAGTCAGAACCGCTATACAGCTGTAGACAGACAGTTTGAAATATTGGGTTTGAAGGGGATGTGGGGGCGTTGCTGCCAGCCAGGGGTTCCACCCCTACACCCCGTTCTAACCTATGAGGCTATGACTACAGCAGGGAGAGTGAGGTGATCGCGCCTTCACCACTCGTAGCGCAAGCCTTGAGCCACCATGTATTCTCGGAGTTGGGGCAACGATCCTTGAGGCACGATGCTGGCGGGAGTCGTACTGGGCGCAGCTTGCTTGATCAGCCAGGCAGCTGTTGTGCCTGCCGCAGAACCAATTTGCCATTCTCCATGGTGTACCCGCGTTACCGCGTTGGCAATATGGCTGACGGCGATCGTTTTGCCGCCGATCAATAGGTTGTCCACTCCTTGAGGAATCAAAGCCTCTAAAGGAATTTCCACGGGTCGAACCTTGTGTTCATCGGCTGGGGCACTTTTGGCTTCCCAGGTGGGCCCACCATTGCGGTAGCGACAACCATGAATATCCACATCGTAATGGGTGACGGCGATCGCCGTGGGGCTGAAATTGCGATCGCTCGTCATGTCATTACGGACATCCGCCTCGCGCATCATAAACTGTTGCTGCCCGTAGGCGGGACGACCCAGAATTCTCCGTCCCTCCCGAATGTAGGGATACATACTCAAGCCAGAAACCGTGCCTAGAGGCGAATCTGCTCCAGAGAGGTAGGCGAACGGATATTCTGGTGGCTGCGCCTTTTCCATCAGCCATTCGGCAAAGAGCAGCGCGTGTTCCTCAGCGTGTCTAAGCGCACTCACCGACAGTCCTCCAGTCCAGTTTTGGCGCTGCCCAGAGGCATCAATGCGACCCTCAGTCAGGATCAGGGGATCATCCATGATCGGCCAGTCGTTGCCTTTATTCCAGTTGACGATCGTCATGTCGCCCGGACTCGGCAGAGTCCACAGAGGATTGCCTTTAGTGGTGCTAACAATGCGCCGGTAATTGAAGAAGCTGCGCTCCCCAAAAACAGGGAAAGTCATCAGTGAGTAATCGCTACGATGCTCACTGCGGGTATAACTACCTTCAAGCTGAGAGGTGATTTGCTTTACAAACTTTTTACCTTTGCCCCGATCGTCATGAATTGCCAGAACAAACGGAAAGGTGAAGGCCTGGGTGCAGTCAGAATTGCTCAGATTGGCAGCGTTGTATTCCCCGGTGGTGGATTTGGAGTCAGAACCGATGCGGTGAGGGAGGTTAGCCCAACCGACGACCTCTCCCGTGTCTGTGGCATCGATCACAATCATGCGCTTGTTAGCGGGAGCCTGAAGCCGTAGGGGAGACTTGTCAAACACGGCATCGTCTGCCCAAGCGTACCAGCTCTCCAGTTCGGCAGAAAGCCGCCCCTGGGGAGCATAGTTTGCTTGACGAGGAGCACGACGCACCGCATAGACTGCCGTGATGTCTTTCCCAGAGCGATCAAACTCGGCACCCTTAAAAGCGATCGAGCTACCCCAACGACTGCCCGGCGCTTGGGCAGCATACATCTTGAGTTGCTGTAGCGCAGCGGCGGCTCCTGCTTGGGGCGTGAAACACAGCTTCCCAACCCAGCAACTGTTGAGGTCTTCCACCTTAACAGTGTCGGGTTTGGCAGTGTCGGCGAACCGCACCCAGGCGGGCAGCTGTACCGTCTGCTGCTTGACCAGTTGCTTGAAATCCTGCCAGCTTTTCGAGAAGTTCTGCCGCTCTAGCATGGCGCTAGATTCGTCGATCGCCGAGACTCCTTGAGCGCTGACCTGCCCCCCAAACCAGGGAGTGAGTTCGATTAAACAAGTTTTGGCTCCCGACTTCATAGATTGAGAAGCCGCCGCAATTCCTCCTAGAGAACCGCCTACCACCACCACCTCACATTCCCACACCTCTTCAGCCGCAGGTAAAGGAGAAAGTTGAGGCCGCCCGTTCTGTGGGGCGAGAACAGGGATCGCCCGGCTAGTCTCCACTGGGCTATTAGGAGGCGGGATGTAGGCTGAACCAGGCACAGAAATTCGGGAAGCAGCCAGGAAAAGTCCCAGACAGCTTGCTCCACCTAGAACAGCGCCCGAAAACACGAACAATCGTAACTTCCTCAAGCGCTCGGGGAGCCGTTGATGAGGGGATAAATTTGGCTTCACTTCCTACACACCATGCCGTTCACTAAGGTTTTATCACGGGAATCAGTACTGTAAATAAGCTTTTTGGGGAGAGCAGGTTTTCTGACGAAGAGGGTCAAGGAAAACCGCACCCAACCCTCACGCTTGATAGAGAGAGTTCGGAGGAACATAACAGGAGATTATACTAAAGTGTGTCTGAAACCTTTGATACCGGGAATACACTGAATCTGTTCCTTGAAGAAAATCAGACATCTGACTTGTTGGGAAGGGTAAGGACTGCTTTGTACAGGCTCCGCCAATGGATTGGGTGAGGCGATCGCTTTTCTGATGATGAGGAGCGTCACCGCCCACCATAGAGACCAGTGACTTGCTTGGGCTACTAGCAGCCGTTTCCGAGCAAATGCTGGTCACTCGACATTCGTGAAGAAAGATGCGGTAAAGGGGTGAATTCATTAAATTCGCTAAAGTTGAGCTAGCTTTGCTGAAACATCGTTAAGGGCTAGAAACCTGTTCATGTATATTGCAAGTGAACAAAACCAACGATCGAAACAAGCAGCCCTGATTCTAATCGTGGATGATAACCCGAACAACCTCCGGGTTTTATTCACTATGTTGAGGGATTCAGGCTTTAGAGTTCTGATTGCGACGAATGGACAAGATACTTTACAAAAGCTTGAAGAAGTTTCTCCAGATCTAATTCTGCTGGACGTGATGATGCCAGATATGGATGGCTTTGAGGTTTGTCGTCGCCTAAAGCAGAATCTACAGACTAAGGAAATCCCGGTAATCTTCATGACTGCTCTCAGTGAGGTGCAGGATAAAGTTCAAGGGCTAACCGCAGGAGCAGTGGATTACATTACGAAACCATTCCAACATCAGGAGGTTTTAGCTCGGATACAGCTACACCTGGACTTAAGTTTTCTAAATCAAGCATTGAAAGAAAAAACTGAAAGATTGGAGCAATCCTTGTTGTTTGAAGGAATTCTTAAACAAATTACTGATGCCGTGCGGGACAGCCTCAACGAGAAACAAGTGCTTCAAACAGCAGTGCAGAAGCTGATGCAAGGACTTAAAGCGCCTGCTTGTGAAGTAACCTTGCTCAACTACAACTTTGAGACAATTACCTGGGAAGCTACAACAAATTCATCTCACGAGACAACTTTATCCTTTTCCGATTACGTTGATGTTCTGCCTCAATTGATGCAACGCCAGTGCTTCCAAATGTGCGAACGTTTACCCAGAAGCAGATGGCAAGATTGGCAGTCAACAACGGCTCTGCTGTGCCCAATTGCAGATGGTCAGAACGTAACTAGAATTATTTGGCTGTATCGGCAATCAGATGAAGTATTTAGTGATCTAGAGATCCGATTGGTGCAGCAAGTTGCTGATCAGTGTGCGATCGGAATCCGTCAAGCACAGCTTTATCAGGCAGCTGAGGCAAGAGTTATAGCATTGGAGATGTCAAATCAAGAAAAGGATGACGTGTTGACTGCTGCTTCACACGACTTGCGAGCACCCATCGCTAACATTAAAATGGTTGTTGAATTTCTTAAATTGATGCTTAACCGGGATAAGCTCGCCGGTTCACTCAATGAACAATTATTGCTGAAGCATCAGTCCGATATCACTCGCTATTTTCAAATTCTAGATTATGAATGCGATCGAGAACTGCAACTGGTAGATGATCTGCTGGAATTGCAGGTACTTGAGTCGGGTGTACCACTATCAAAAACCGAAGATGTTTTCTTGAGCGAATGGATTGATGTTCTAGTCGATTCGTTTCAAGGGCAGATGAAGTCGCGTCAGCTACAATTACAGCTCTTAATGTCAGATAGATTACCGTCTATCCGTTCAAATCCTGATGCCTTACGGCGTATCTTGTCAGAACTACTGCACAACGCTTGCAAATACACTCCTCCGAATGAGCAAGTTATTATTAAAGTTTTTGAGAAAGATGGAATTGAGCTAGAAGTCACAAATTCTGGAGTTGAAATTCCATCAGACTCACTATGTCAAATCTTTGATAGGTTTTATCGAGTCACAAGTATCGATCGATGGAAGCAGGGAGGGACAGGTTTAGGGTTAGCGATCGTGAAAAAATTAGTTGAGTGTTTAGGAGGAACAATTAAAGTTGTCAGCGCAGAAATGAGGACAACTTTCTCTGTGAGTTTGCCCTTTGATTGATCCAGCTTTCCAAGATTTGAACTAGAGCATCGGTGATTGTTCACCTATCGCTGAGTTTTCAAGCAAAGATTGATGGAGGTAATCTGGGTGCATCTCGGTTGTGCGACGAATAAGGATACTTACTGCCTCAAGCTGCTGAAATGTACACCAATCACATGAAGCACTCGGATGCCTTTTATCCTTGATCGACTCATACCAGAATGCAGTTCAATTCCATCCTAAGTTCGGTAGCCCGTGAAGACTGGGGGACGATCGTCTAGCTGCGAAATCCATGGAGTCATAGCCATTGTTTGTGAGGTAGCTATCATGGTCTTTTGCTCTTGCGATCGGATGACTGCGTCACCAGAAACAGAGACAATTGCTTCCCAGGCTGGGAAGGGCTAGCTTAAGCAGCTTGGCTAAGGCTTATTGCACCAGTTTGGAAGCCTGATCAGCCCTTTGTCGGTGAAGAAAATTCGCATACCAGGCAGACACTGATCTCGAACACCGTCTTGAATAATCGAGATGGGTTTGTCCAACGTACAGAAGGCCACAGCGCCAGTGGGATGAAAGCGGATGAGTTGCTGCCCTCTACAATCGAATTCTTCTGTAGGTTTCTTATTCTGTGAAAACATTCGGTGCGCGAAGTGATTACTTTGTGCAAGCTGACACTGTGTAATCCTTCCTTGAGCATTTCTAGTGACAGTGCCAGGAACACATTCAATTGCTGCATCTGCGGGTTGGGGTGCAAATAGAGTTGCGATCGCCGCAAACTGTAGGATGACGCAAGTACCGGAAGCCACAAATCTGAAACTATTTTTACTCATTGCGATCACTCCGTTAAAATCGTGCAATTAGTGTTAGTGATATGAACTGGCGTTGACCTACTATTTGGGCGGTTGCTCCACCGGAGTTTCGACTGATTCGGGAATTGTAGGCACGGCAGGCTGTTCTGATGATGCAACAGGTTCGGGTGAAGTTTCAGTTGGTTGTTCAACTGGAGCTTGAACAGGCTGTTCGGGTAACGCAACAGGTTGTTTGGGTGAAGTTTCAGTTGGTTGTTCGACTGGAGCTTGAGCAAGCGGTGAGGGCGGGCAACCGAAGGGGGTACACGCGCCCGCATTGGGATTTGGGCAACCAAATGGGTTACAAGAACCTGCGTTAGGCTGAAGGCAACCAAACGGGTTACAAGAACCTGCGCCAGGTTGGGAACAGCCAAAAATGTTACAAGTCTGGGCAATGGAAGGCTTTGCTTCTGTCGATAGAAGTAGGCTGGTGCTGAGGAAACTGATCGTAATCACTTTCCTCAAGGCTAGGCTCAAAAAGCTACGCCTGAACGACGGTGAAAACTGAAGCTCAATGGTCTTTTTCATTAGAATTCTTTGAGAGATTCGCGAAGCATTTTGGTATTTGAATCAGAAGAATAGAGCGATCGCTTTAGTGGGGATTAAAACGATCGCTTTATTAGACCTCTTGCATAAATGGCAGAACGCGAGGCTTAAACCATTACAATTCGTTCAAGAAATAGACTTTTGCGAGAGGTCTATTGAAAACTGCGGACTTAAACCGTAGTTAGACTCGAAAACGAATGTAGGGTTGGTATGTGTTTGGCGTAGAAACACATTTTTCGCGTTTGAAAACTTTCAAGCACTCTGCCCGGTTGTAGGTTGCTCGTCCGACTTCAAGTGTGGTTCCAGCCATAGACAACCTAACCTGTTTACCGTTGAACGACGCACGGATGGCAGAAAGAAGTTTGTTGACGGTCAACTCTCGACGGAGAATATCTGCCATTTTCGGGGCTTTTGCTTTTGCTCCCTGAATGACTTTTTGTAGGGAATCAACAGCAAAGCCCTCAAAATAGACCGAGGTTGCTCCACCCTTAGAAACTACAACATCAGCAGCAATTGCCGCGGCAAGTTTCATGTACTCAGCGTGACTGAATTCCTTCGAGTAAATGACCGTCCAACCACCACTGGCAAGGCTCTGTTCCACCTCCGGTCGATTGGTTTTGTGATAGGCAGAAGCCTTTTCCGAGAAACCTAAAATTCCAGCGAATGAGACTCCGGCAATCAAAGATAGGGAAGTAAGTTTCGCAACAATTGGGCGGGACTGAGCAAGCGTTTTCATCCTGTACTCCAGATAAGTAATGTTGGGAAAGTTATGGCTCGAGTATGGATAGATGCTTTGAAAGCCTTCGAGCGGCTGACACCCCAAATTTAACTACCCTGTGTTGAGCTTGACGGTCGGTAAAAGGTCAGGATAAGGTCAGACCTAGGTCGTAAATATGCGGAAGCGTGCATCCACTCAGGAGTAGAGATTGGTATGTGCAGACGGTTAGCGTCCGCACCTTCATCTGGATGAGATGGCAGAACTATGACGATCGAAGAAGCTCTAGAAATTGTTGAACGATCGCTGCAACAAGGGCGGCTGAACAAAGTTCAAGAAATTGTGTTGCGGCAGGCGTGGGAGGGCAAATCCTACATGGCGATCGCCCGTACTTTTGGCTACGACGCTGGCTACCTCAAAGATATCGGTTCCAAACTGTGGCAGCAGCTTTCGGATACGTTGGGCGAGAAAGTAACAAAGCTCAACCTGCAAGCGGTGCTGAAGCGATCAGTTCGGAAACTGGAAATCCCTGGATGTTTGTCGTTGCAGACAGATTGGGGCGAGGCAATCGATGTTTCCCAGTTCTATGGACGAGCACAGGAACTCGACACACTGCAACAGTGGATTCGGGACGGTCGCTGCCGCTTGGTAACGCTGCTGGGCATGGGCGGACTGGGCAAAACGGCGCTGTCGGTGAAGCTGGGGGAGCAAGTGCAGGGGCAATTCGCGGGGTTGATCTGGCGATCATTGCGGGATGCACCGACGATCGACGAACTGCTGATTACGCTGATCCCATTTCTGTCGCGGCAGCAGGAGATGCAGCTACCCGAAACCACCGGGGGCAAGCTGTCACGGCTGATCGAACTGCTGCGACAGTCCCGCAGCTTGATCATTCTGGACAACTTCGATGCCGTGCTGCAAAGCGGAGCCAGAGCCGGAACCTACCGGGCGGGGTACGAGAGCTATGGTGAGTTGCTGCGGCGAGTCGGAGAAATTGCTCACCCAAGCTGTCTGGTGCTGACCAGTCGGGAGAAGCCCCAGGAAGTCGCGGCTCTAGAGGGCGATCAACTCCCCGTGCGAACTCTATTGCTCTCTGGGGTGGATGGAGCGACGGGCCGCGAGATTCTGCGAGTCAAAGGGTTAGAGGGTGAGGCAGAAAACCTCATTCGCTTGGTCAACTATTACGGAGGCAATCCCCTAGCGTTGAAAATTGCGGCAACTTCGATCCGGGATCTGTTTGGCGGCGATGTTGGACAATTTTTGACCCAGGGAACAGCAGCCTTCAATGGCATTAGCATTCTGCTAGGGCAACAGTACGATAGAGTGTCTAGCCTGGAACAGCAAGTGCTGGACTGGCTGGCAATCAACCGAGAGCCTGTTTCATCCTCAGAGATCCAGGCAGATTTGATTGCAGAATTGTCTCGGCTCAAGCTCATGGAAGTGCTGGAGTCCCTGCGATCGCGGAGTCTGATTGAAAGCAGCGCTGCCGGATTCACGCTGCAACCTGTAGTAATGGAATACCTGACGGAGCGCCTAATCGATCGCTTCAGCCAGGAGATCTTGGCTGAAGAACCGCGCCAGTTCCTCAGCCATGCCTTGATGAAAGCTCAGGCGAAAGACTACATCCGCGAAAGCCAAGTGCGGGTGATTGTCCAGCCTCTCGTTGATCGCCTCCTAGGGCAACTTGGCTCGCCCAAACAGGTTGAACACAAACTTGATCGACTGCTGCTCCAGCTGCGACAGGAAGCCCATACCTGTGGCTACGGCGGCGGCAATCTGCTTAACCTGCTTCGTCAACTGGAAACTAACATCAGCGGCTACGACTTCTCCGGCTTGAGCATCCGGCAGGCCTATCTTCAAGATGTCTGCCTGCATCGGGTCAATTTCGCGGAGGCAAGTTTTGTCGATTGTGCTTTCGCCGCTAACTTTGGCGGACTGGCATCGGTGAACATTAGCCCTGATGGGCAACGTCTGGCTACCAGCGACACTAATGGTGGCATCCAGATCTGGGACTTGCAGGGACAGCAGCTTGGAACTTGCGAAGGGCACAACAGTTGGGTGTGGCGGGCGATCTTCAGCCCTTGCCAGCTACTCCTGGCTAGTTGCGGTCAGGATCATACAGTGCGCCTGTGGGAAGCAGACACGGGAACTTGCCGCCAAGTGTTGGCTGGGCATACGGGCATCGTCACCTCGATCGCCTTCAGCCCCGATGGTCAATTGCTCCTCAGCACCAGTGGCGATCAAACTATTCGGATCTGGAATGTCGCTACAGGGCGGGAGATACAAACACTTCGGGGTCATGGGGCTTGCGTTTGGAGTGCGGTATTTCATCCCGATGGCAAAACCCTGTGGAGCGCGGGAGAAGATAGCCTGATTCGCGTATGGAATCCCACGAGTGGTGAGTGTTTGCGAACTTTGACCGGACACCAGCACTGGATTAAAGCGATCGACCTTAGCCCCGACGGAACCACTTTGGCCAGCGCTAGTTGGGATCAAACCCTGAAGCTCTGGGATACAGAAACTGGCGATTGTCTGGCGACTCTGCGAGGCCACCATAAAACCGTGACCTCGGTAGCCTTTAGTCCCGACGGGCAGATTCTAGCCAGCAGCAGCTACGACCACACAGTAAAGCTCTGGAGCGTGGACGATCGCCAGTGCTTCAGAACTTTGCAAAAACATACTAACGCCATCTGGTCAGTGGCATTTCATCCCGATGGCCACCTCTTGGTCAGCGGCGGTGAGGACCACACAGCACGACTCTGGGACATCTACACCGGGCAATGTATCCACACGATTCAGGGTCATAGCAACGCCATCTACAGCATTGCCCTCAATGCGGCAAACCGTCTGCTGGCCAGCGCCCACGAAGACCAGACGATTAAACTCTGGAATTTCGACGGCGAGACTTTGCATTCTGATGCGATCGACCAGCCATTTCGGACGCTGCGGGGGCATCGAGGTCGCATTTTCTCCCTGTCCTTCAGCCCTGATCGCTCCATTCTTGCCAGTGGCAGTGCTGACCGAACCATCAAGCTTTGGAACTTTCATACTGGGCAGTGTCTCCACACCTTGCAGGGGCACACGAGTTGGGTTTGGGCGATCGCCATCAGTCCCGATGGCCGCACGATCGCCAGCGGCAGCTATGACCATACGAGCCGGCTATGGAACATCGAAACCGGGGAGTGTCTACAACTGCTGGAGGGACACAGTAGCTCGATCGTGGCGATCGCTTATAGTCCTAGCGGCAAGTGGATCGCGAGTGGCGGCTATGAGCAAACGATCAAGCTTTGGGATGCCCAAACCGGAGAGTGTCGCTGCACCTGGCACGCCCACCTGAACCGCGTCTGGGCTTTGGCCTTCAGTCCCGATGGAGCATGGCTGGCCACAGGCGGCGACGATAACACGATCGCCCTTTGGGAACTGGCAACAGGTCAAAGTCACATCTTTCAGGGTCACACCAGTCAGGTACTTTCGATTTTATTCAGCGCCGATAGTGCCACCCTGATCAGCAGTAGCGCTGACAAAACTATCAAACGCTGGGACATTGCTACAGGAGTCTGCATCGCTACCTTGGAAGGACACCAAAACTGGGTCTGGTCGCTGGTGCTGCTTGATGAAGCAACTTTGTTGAGCGGTAGTCAGGATGAGACGATCGCTGCTTGGAACTTGGAGACGGGAAAGAGCTTAAAGACGTTGCAACCCTTTCGGCCCTACGAGCAAAGCAACATTACCGCCGTTAGAGAACTCACCAAAGCTCAGGAAGCAATGCTGCTGGCGCTGGGCTGCAATCAGTTTACTTCTCCTGAGCAAAGCGATTAGCAACCCAGTTGGCTAGACCTGTTTCTCCTGAGCAAAGCGATTAGCAACCCAGTTGGCTAGACCTGTGGCTAGTGCGCCAGCCATCAAGACTCCAAGGGCGGGCTGCATGACTGGCTCCCACAGACTGTACCAAGCAGTGAGACCCAATGGAAAGCCTGTCGATCGACCCGCCACAGCGACAGCAAACCAACCAAAGCACAGCAGCACAAAAAACAGGTCTGCCATCAGCACCCAGTTCAACCACCGCAGCAACTTCTTCATCATCTACTCTTAACTCACAGCTTGCACAACTCTGACTCCTCCCAAAAGCTATCCTAATACCTCCGCAGGCTTCGTTTCCGCTTAATCTCAAGCCAATTTTGCTCCGGCCTACTGACGAAAATTATCCCTTTAGAGCAAGTGTTGTTTCTCACTTATGGGGGATGAGCTAAGCCTGGTGTATCGGTGATCCTAGCCATCAGGCTGTGCGTAGTACAGAACTGTTATTTATGTTGCCCTGGGATGAAGCGAGAGACGAGCCACTGTGGTGTCGTGCTCAGAGGCAACGAAGACGGCGTAGACGTGGCTGTTAAAGAGGAAAATCCTTATGTTTCAAGATCCGAGTTTCATGGTGATGTACAGCCGCATACTCTGGCTAGGACAAGTTCCGGTGGACGATCGCCTCAATACTCCCGAAAGAGCGGCACTTGTATTTTCGGGCCCGCAGTTTTTTGTGGCGCTGGTGGCGGGTTTGGTGTTGGCGATCGCGGTGCAATTAGTGCTAACTAACCTGTCTGTAGCAGCAGGAATTTCATATTTCAGCCGCGATAGTGACACAGACAGCAGCGACTCGGATGATTCCGGCAGTGTGGGCGGCACGATTAAGAAGATTGGTTTTGCAGCGGGATTGTGGACACTGATCACCGTCACCGTCGCGCTGTTTATCGCCTCGCTGCTGGCTGTCAAGCTGAGCTTGATCAGCAGTTCCGGGCTGGGGGCGATCGTCGGGCTAGTGATCTGGGGCGCATACTTCACGCTGTTAGTATATTTCGGCTCCAATAAAGTCGGTTCCCTAGTCGGCTCCGTGGTGAACACGGCGAACTCAGGGATACAAGCGATTTTGGGTACAGCAACGGCAGCTTTGGGAGCCAGAGCGGTAAACGATCAGGTTGTGTCCACGGCGGAAGCAGCAGCGGCAGCGGTGCGGCGCGAATTGGGATCGGGACTTGATCCCAGCAGCATCCGTGACTCGGTTGAAGATTACCTAGAAGGGCTGAAGCTGCCGGAACTGGACTTCAGCAAGATTCGCGGTGAGTTTGAAAACTTGATCAACGACCCAGAGCTAAAGGCGATCGCAGGCAGTGGTTCTCCAGTAGAAGTTGCTGATCGACTGCGGAATATCGATCGCAGCACCTTCGCTGGACTGGTCAGCAATCGCACAAACCTCTCCAAGCGCGATGCCCAACGTCTAGTAGATCAGATGGACTCCACCTGGAAGCAAGTGGTGGGGCAATTCACTCAACCTCGCAAGGATTCCACAGCCGAACTGGTGGAGTATCTGAAGTCGGTGCAGCCTGCCCAAGTGGACTCTGGCGACTTAGCGCGACGACTGGATCAACTCACTGAAGAAGTGCGTCGCCAAGGCGAAGCGATTCAAACGCAGCCAGCGGCATTGTCTCCGGCTCAACCTGCTCAAGGTCAGCCTGCGCCGCGCATGATTGATCAGGCTCTTCAGATGGGTTTGTCGTCTCTGCTAGGTCGGACGGATCTCTCGGATTTGAATGTCGAAAAGATTCTGGGTCAGCTTCAGGTGTTTCGGGATAAGGTTTCTGACAAAGCGAAGGACGTAGCAGACAAAGCTCCCGGCTTGCCCTTCAACACCATCAAGGCCGATGTGGAGAACTACCTGCTGAACACCTACTCCTGGCACTTCAATCGCGCCACCTTGGAGAACGAGTTCAAGGATGTGATCTACGATCCCGAAGCGGCTCCTTCCAGTGTGCGCCGACAATTGGAGCAGATCGATCGCGGCTACTTTGTCGAAACTCTGACTCGGCGCAACGATTTGACCCCGATCCGAATCGGTGAGATTGCTGACCAGCTAGAGACTATTCGGGCCACTGTGCTGTCCTCGGTGCAACTGGCCGCTGACCAAGAGCAGTCTCAGGATTTGCGGAGCCGAGTGGAGAATTACCTACGCTCCACGGGTAAGGAAGAACTGAACCCCGCCAGCCTGGAGCGGGATTTTCACCTGCTGCTGGAAGATCGAGAAGCTGGGTTTGATGCCTTGAAAGCGCGTCTAAGCCAGTTCGATCGCGACACTCTGGTAGCGCTACTGTCCCAACGACAGGACATCACTCCAGAGGAAGCCGATCGCACTGTGGGTCAATTGGAAAGCGTCCGTGATCGCGTCCTTGGTTCAGCTCAGGAAACCCAGGAGCAAGCCAAGCAACGGGCCCAAGCAGCCCGCGATCGGGTGGAAAACTATCTGCGGAACACCAACAAAGAAGAACTCAGTCCCGACGGCATCAAGCGCGATTTCCGGCTGCTGCTGGACGATCCCCAAGCAGGAGCTTCGGCTCTAGGCGATCGCCTCAGTCAATTTGATCGCAATACGCTAGTGGCACTCCTGTCCCAACGGCAGGATATGAGCCAGGAAGAAGCCGATCGGGTGGTGGGTCAGGTGGAAGAGGTGCTGTCCACCGTTCGCAATGCGCCCCAAATTGCAGTAGATAAAGCGAAGGAACAGTACGACCAAACCCTGAGTAAAATCTCGGAGTATCTGCGGAACACTAACAAGCAGGCCCTCGATCCCGACGGCATCAAGCGCGATCTGAGCACGCTGCTGCACGATCCCAAATCGGGCGCGTATGCCCTCCGGGAACGGCTCTCGCAAGTCGATCGCGATACCCTGGTCAAGCTCCTGAGCCAACGGGAAGACCTGAGCGAGGAACAAATCAACCAGACGATCGACCAGGTGCAAGAAGCCATTCGCGGCATTGTGGGCGCTCCTCGACGGTTTGCATCACGGACAAAGGAGCGGGTAGTCAACTTCCAAACCAACCTGGAAGGCTACCTCCGCAACACGGATAAAGCTGCCCTCAACCCCGACGGCATCAAGCACGACCTGAACCTGATTCTTAGCGATCCTCGTACAGGCATCGGCAACATTGGTAGCCGTCTTTCGGAGATCGATCGTCCTACCCTTGTCTCGCTTCTGTCTCAACGGGAAGACATCAGCGAGGAAGAGGCCAGCCGAATTGTGGATCAAGTCCTGTCGGTTCGGGATCAAGCTCTGGCCCAGATCCAGAAGATTCAGGACAAGCTTCAGTCTGTAGTGGATGGCATTCTGGGCCGGATTCGGGACTACTTGAATTCCCTCGATCGCCCCGAACTCAATTACGACAACATCCGAACCGATGTGCGAACGCTGTTCTACGATCCGAAGGCTGGATTTGAAGCCCTGCGCGATCGTCTGGGTAGCTTCAACCGCGACACGCTGGTGGCCGTTCTCAGTTCCCGCGAGGATATTTCTGAAGACGATGCCAATCGGGTGATTGACCAGGTGGAAGCGGCCCGCGCCAATGTCCTCCGTCGCGCCGATCGCATCCAGGAAGAAGCCCAGCGCCGCGTGGAGCAGGTGAAACAACAGGCTCAGAAGCAGGTCAAAGAGACGCAAAAAGCGGCAGCAACCGCAGCTTGGTGGCTGTTTGGTACGGCAGTGACTTCGGCAGCGGCTTCGGCTATTGCTGGAGCGTTGGCAGTGGGTCGTGGCTAATCTCTAGGGCGACTATACTGCCTACCTTGAGGTCGATCGGCAGAAGTGTTTAGTTTCTTCTAGAGTGCAGTAATCGATCGATCTCGCAAGAAAGCCTCCCAATTGGGAGGCTTTCTTGTTGCGTATCAACTTGACTTGAGTTTGGACTAATTAACCCATGAGCCAAAGGCTAGAAGCAGGCTCTGACGTTACTCCGGGCTGCGCTTAGATCCTTTTACCGATTTATTGAGGGCTAGCTTGCAGAGCCGATTGAACCCTAACCCTGCAATAAATTTTGCGATCGTTCCATGGAGGGGCTTGGTTTTGCTAGAGTGCCCTATTCCTAGGCTTTTGAGGGACAGCTAAATAGACTAAGGCAGAGCGATTGGCTCAAATTTAGTCCAAACTCAAGTTCTAAGAAAGCTCTTCCTGTCTCAATGTGCGATCGTCCAGAAAAAGCTAACGGCTTTAATCAGAGGCTGCACGCAGCTTTGCAACTGGCATAAGCGGCTTTGGTCAGTCCGCTACACTAGAGGTTTCAGCGTACACCCTTCAAGCGTTCGCCCCCAACGCTTTCCCAGCAACTTGCTCAATCTGTCCACCAAATAGTGTCCTGCTTAGAGCAAAGCTCATAGAAAGTTAGATACGTGGGCATTATGGGAATCTTATATTGAGATTCGTGTCGTCTTCCCCACAATGAAAATTCCTCAGCCTCGCAGAGTTAGCGCGTTTCCATTACAAACTGTTCTCATTGTTCCCTTCGTTCTCCAAATTCTTGGAGCCGTTAGCTTAGTCGGCTACTTGTCCTTTAAGAATGGACAGGGAGCAGTCAATGACTTGGCAGGACAGGTGATGGCTCGCACTAGCGATGTTGTGGATGAGCATCTGAAGTCTTATCTTTCTATTCCTAAAACGCTGAATCAAATCAATGCAGATGCCGTCCGCAGAGGAATACTGGACGTGCGCGATCGCCAAACTCTTGGCAAGTATTTCTGGGATCAGATCCAGGCGTATGACCTGACCTATATTGGAATTGGTTTATCTACAGGTGGGGGAATCGCAGCTGCTCGTTACGACGGCAAAACTATCACTATCGATGATTGGACGACTGAGCCGTCTA
>DATNQR010000224.1:0-11039 GCA_036703905.1 Thermosynechococcaceae cyanobacterium | reverse complement strand
CCCCAGAGTCTTCATTCACCGTCAGACTGTTGGTTCTTAAGGTAAAGGTCGGCACATCATTGATGGGGTTAACCGTGACGTCCAGACTTCTGCTAACGCTGAGCGCCCCACCTGTTCCAGTTGCGCCTTGATCGTTGACTGTGACAGTGATGGTATCTGCGCCGCTAAAATCCCGTGCGCCTTGATAGGACACATTGGTTAGGGCAGTTGCGATCGCGCTGATCGTGCCTACCAAAGATAGTGTGCTGCCACCATTGGTTGTGCCACTTTCAAACCCAACTGCGCCTGGGGTAGCTAGGGTCAAGCGACCGTTAGGAGCCGTCAGAGTTGACCGGATAATCGTGTTACCGGAATCAATATCCGTTGTGACGATCGTCAAAGCCAGAGGTGTATCTTCGTCCACCGTTTGCGATGCGGCCGACAAGCTCAACGTCGGGGCATCGTTTACTGGGGTCACATTGATGTTGATGGTGCGATCAACCGTAGTGTTGCCGTCATTCGCGCTAACCGAGAGAGTATCCGGCCCGTTGTAGTTCGCCCCAGGCTGATAGATCAACGTGTTCAAAGCTATATCTAAATCAGCCGTAGAACCCGTTACCGTCACAGTATTGGTATCGTTTCCAGTCACTACAGCCCCGCCCGACGGCAGGTTGATAACGCCTTGTCCGACACTTAGAGTCACGGTTACTGGAGTTGTGTCTGGGTCACTGACTTGAATCCGAGTGATTCCAGTCAGGGTCAGAGGATTATCTTCAGCAACAGTGAGGGGCCCAGGGACAGTTAGTACAGGTGGATCGTTAACCGAAGCGACGGCGATCGTGAAGCTGGTAACAGGCAACAGTCCGGCCGTTCCGTTGGGGGCAGAGTCAGAAGCCGAGAACGAGAAACTGTCAGAAGTTGTCTCGCTGCCGTTGTGAATGTACGTGAGACGATTGGCGGTGATGTCTGCTTGGGTAAAGGTGTTGGTCGCGCCCAGAGTAGTAACAGTTGACCCAGCCAACCTCAATGCTCCATTGGTGGGGGCCGTGGTGAGGGTGTAGATCAGGGGCAAGGGGCCATCACCATCGGTAAGCAGCAGATTAGCATCGGTGATGTTGAGGCTGGCTCCCTCAGTTAGCGACAGACCTGTGTTCAACGACAAACCTGGTGCGTCGTTCACCGAGGTAACTGCGATATTGAAGGTAAAGGTTCCAGCACTGGCTCCGCCCAAATCTACCACTTCAAACAGGAAGCTATCGGCAGTAGACTCACTGCCGTTGTGCTGATACCGCACCAATCCAGCTGAGGTTAGATCAGCCTGAGTGAAGGACGTGGCGGTGGTTCCTGAGCGCAGTAGCGAGCCGTTCAGCGGCCCCGATGTAACGTTGTAGGTGATCTGGGAGTCTAAGTTATCAACATCGGTGGCTTGGAGAAGTACGCCAGCTGTTAAGTTGGCAGTCGCTCCTTCAGACAAAGTGAGGCGAGTGTTAGTCAACAACTGAGGCGCGTCGTTGAACGCAATCACGTTGATGCTGAAGGTGTTGTCAATGGGAACCGCAACATTGCCGTTTCCGTCCTGCACGGTGAAGACAAAGCTGTCGATCGTCGTTTCGCTGCCGTTTTGCTGGTAGGAAATCAAACTGGTGGGAGCGTTTAGATCTGCCTGGGTGAAGGTTTCGCCGAGGGCTGTCAGCGGTGTGCCGAAGCGCTTCAGGAATCCATTCGTAGGCAGCTTGGTTACTCGGTAGACTAGCTCCGATGCCGCATTATCAATGTCAGAAACCAGAAGATTAGTTGGAGTAATGGCGGCGCTCAGACTTTCCGTGACCGACAAGCCCACATTGGTTGTCAGAACTGGAACAAAGTTCGATCCAGTGATGGCAATGTTAAAGGTTTGGGGAGACGGGTTCGTAAACTCCCCGACATTATCCTGGACGGTGAAAACGAAGCGATCGCTGTTCACCCCTCGCGCCGTCTCAGTGTAGAGAATCCGATTGTTATTGATATCGGCTTGGGTAAAGGTGGTTGTAACCGTGCCGTTGCGGGTTAACGTACCCTGCGTTGGGCCAGTCTGCACCGTGTAGATAATTCCATCCTGAAGAGCCTCGGTCAGTTGCTCCGAGTCCGTTGTTCTCAAGAGTGTATTATCAATCCGGCGCACCCCGGTTTCCGTCACCGTCAGACCCGCGTTCGTCACCAATACGGGAATATCGTTCACGTTGGTGATATTAAAGCTGAACGCAGCCGTCGGCGGGGTGATGATGCCGCCAGCGCCATCGCTGGCAGAGAACACAAAGGTATCAGTGCTGGCCTCACTGCCGTTGTTGCGGTAGATGACTCGGCCCGGTACAGCTAGGTCAGCCTGCGTGAACGTGCCTCCAGCAGTTACCGGAACTCCGCCCAGAGATAGTCCGCCACTAGTGGGCAGGCTGCTGAGGGTATATCTAATTTGAGCATCCGTTTGCTCGGTGTCAGTAACGAACAGGACGGTGCTAGAAAGACTGACTGTGCTTCCCTCGGTTAGGGTGAGGGCAGTGTTACTAAGGAGAATCGGCGGATCGTTGACCGGAACCACCTGAATGCTGAAGGAAGCGTTGTTGATGGGAACTGTTCCAGGAACGCCATCTGTGACATTGAAGGTGAAGCCGTCTCTGAGGGTTTCGCTGCCATTCTGGCTGTACTGCAAACGACCGTTGTTGATGTCTGCCTGGGAGAAGAGGCTGCCTGTGGTGATCGCAGATCTATCAAGTAAGAGACTTCCCTGCGCTGGTAGAGTTGCGACCGAGTAGGTGATTTGCTCAACGGTGTTGTTCTCGTCTGTCACCCTCAGCAGCAAGGGAGTAATGGTTTGAGCTTGCCCTTCACTCACTACTAAAAGACGATTTGTCGCCAGAACCGGCAAGTTGTTGGCAGCCAGAGCCAACTCATAGCCCACAGTTGTAGAGCCACCCGTGGCTTGGATGAAGTAGGTTCCCGCAGGAATTTGACGCGAGATGTTGACAACTCCGCCTACAGGGCTGGCGTTCTGACCGACTGTTCCACTGGTGTTAAACAGACGAACGTTTACCCCGCCTAGCAACGCGCCTCCGTTGATTCCAGAGAGAACTAACCCGAGCTGAGTGGGGCTACCTACTGTGAATTGGTAGACATCCTCTGGATCAGCTCCACCCACTGCATCCCGGTAAATGCCGTTACCGTTCAAAGCACCGATCGCGAACGCGGCTGCTTGGTTGCCTGCTAAATCTTTCTGAACAACAGGCAACGCTCGAGTGAACGGTGCAGTGGCGACCCAGTTGACATCTCCTAGAGATGCAAAGGGAATAACTTGAAGCCGAGTGGTTCCACTCATCGCCCAAATCGAGTTATCCCCTGTGGCGAAGTTGCGGACTAGAATATCTGTCTGCCCGTCGCGGTTAAAATCGCCTGTTCCTTGAAATCTGAGGTTCAGGTCGGGTTCGGCTGCGATCGGAGCATCCGCCACGAAGTCAGTGCCGTTGAGGGCCCAGATTGTGTTGTAGCCAGTTACTTGGTTGCGCCAGAGCAAATCGGGGCGACCATCTCCGTTAAAGTCACCGACTCCCCCTAACTTGAAGTTGGTATCGGGGAGAATGGGCAGAGCCGAGTCGCCAATGAAGGTTGTCCCACTGAATAACCAAACGGTATTGTTTCCACTAACGTTGTTCCGCAGGGCCAGGTCAGCAAGTCCATCTCCGCTAAAGTCGGCTGCACCTACAAAATCCCAATTGATGTCTGTCAATTGTGGTAATGCTGCCTCGCCGATGTAGGAGCCAGTTTCGTTCAGGAACCAGACAACGTTGTCTCCTGAGACGGTATTACGGAAAACGATATCGCTCAGGCCATCATTATTAAAGTCTCCCGATGCCTGAGCCTTCCAGTTCACGTCTGGAATGGGGGGAGGGTTAAGCACATTGGCAATTTGGGTACCCTCCAGTTGCCAAACGACGTTAGCACCGTTACCCACAGCCTGATTACGCCAGAGGACATCCGATCGTACGTTGTCGTCAGCTAGAACGTTCATGTTGTAGGCGCTGGTGGCGGTGGGAGTGCCGCCAAACACCTGGATGTAGTAAGTACCAGGGTCTAGAATTGTGTTGAGAGACTCGACTAAAGTTCCCGTGTTGGTAGAACTCTGCGTCACCCCATCCACTACAACAGCGCCGCCTGTACCATCAAACAGAGCAACATCTAGGTTGGCGCTCAGGTTAGTGAGGGTCAAGCTGAAGCTGCTGCGTCTGTTGAGGGTGAAGCGGTAGAAGTCGGTGTCTCCAGGGTCGATCGACTCCGTGAATGTCTTGAAGATGGGACTCAGGGAGGTTCCCTGAGCAGAGTCAAAAGAGTTACCTATAGTATCCGGCATTGCTTTCACCCCAAAATGGCTTTGATATTCTGCCCTACGAGTACAGGGTTACTGACAAAGTTTTTAGAACTTTACATAAAACTCACAATTGCCGTGATGGCTAGTGGTTTTGCGGAGCCGGAGCGATTCTTACACAGAAGCCTGCTGGCGCTGGTACAGAGAAGCATACAAGCCCTTACTTTGTAGAAGTTCGTTGTGAGTGCCCTTCTCTACCAGCACGCCTTTCTCTAATACCACGATCAGATTGGCCCGCTTCAAAGGGGCAAAACGGTGGGCAATCAGAAACACGGTGCGGTTGTGCGAGACCTTTTGCAGGTTTTGTAGGACTTGCTGCTCGGTTTCGCTGTCGAGGGCACTGGTGGCTTCGTCCAGCACCAAAATAGGCGCTTGGGAAAGAAACAGTCGGGCCAGAGCGATGCGCTGCCGCTGACCGCCAGACAGGGCTGTTCCTCGCTCACCCACGCTGGTTTCATAGCCGTTGGGCAGGTCGCTGATGAAGTCATGGGCCACAGCGAGACGGGCCGCTTCGGTGATCTGCTCGATCGTGATCTCCGGGTTACCGAGGCTGATATTTTCAGCGATCGACCCGTTGAATAGAAAATCCTCTTGCAGCACCACGCCGATCTGCTGCCGCAGGGAGGCCAGGTCGGCGCTCTTGAGGTCAAACCCGTCGATCAAAATGCGGCCAGATTCACTGGGATACAGCCGTTGGAGCAGCTTGGATAGGGTACTCTTGCCCGACCCGCTCCGCCCAACCACACCCACTAGCATTCCGGGTTCCACACTGAAGGAAATGCCCCGCAGCACTGGCTCCTGGTTGGTATGGTAGCGGAAGAAAACTTGATCAAAGCTGACTTCGCCACGTAGGGGTGGCAGCACCAGACCTGAGCCAGCTTCGGCTTCCGGCTCGGTGTTGAGGATGTCGCCAATTCGATCGACTGACAAGAGAACTTGCTGCAAATTCTGCCAAAGCTGTACTAGGCGCAGTAGTGGCCCAGTCATACGGCTGGAGAGCATTTGGAAAGCCACCAGTTGCCCGATCGTCAGTTCCTGCTTGATCACTAGATGGGCCCCAAACCAGAGAATCAGCAGGTAGGAAAGATTGGTTAGAAAGTCGGCGATGTTGCTACTGATGTTTTGGGTGGTGGAAGCTTTGAAACCCGTGCGGATGAAGCGGGCGAACAGTCCCTCCCATCGATCGCGGGACACCTTCTCGGCAGCGTGGGCTTTGACCGAGTGAATTCCCGTCACGGTCTCCACTAGGAAAGATTGACTGTCGGCACTGCGGTTAAAAGTTTCGTTCAGCCAGTTCCGCAAAATTGGCGTGGCCACTATGGTCAGAATGGCAAACAGGGGAATCACCGACAGCGAAACCCAGGTAAGAGTTGCGCTGTAGTAGAACATGATTACCAGGTAGACCACGGCGAAGAATGAGTCCAGCACCACCGTCAGGGCTGTTCCAGTCAGGAATTGCCGAATGTTCTCTAGCTCCTGCACTCGCGCTACAGTGTCCCCCACACGGCGGGACTCAAAGTAGGCGAGAGGCAGACGCATCAGGTGACGGAACAGTTGGGCCGACAGGCTCAAATCCAGTCGCCGCGCTGTGTGGGTGAAAATGAACAGCCGCAGAGTGCCGAGGAACGCCTCAAAAAACGCCACACTCAGCAGGGCGATCGCCATCACGTCCAGCGTGGCAACACTGTTCTGCACCATCACTTTGTCGATTACCACTTGCGTGATGATGGGCGTAGTTAAGCCAAGAATCTGAATTGTGAAGGAGGCCAGCAGCACTTCCGCCAGCAATACGCGGTACTTCATCACCGCAGGCAAGAACCAGGACAAGCTGAACTTTGCCTGCTTCTGCACCAGTTCTGCTTGCCAAACTTGCCCGTCCCAGACGGCTTCAATTTGGCGACGGGGAATTAGTTCGCAAGTCTGAGCCGGATTCAGTGGATCGGCAACAATCAGGCGATCGCCCTTTGTGCCATAGGCTACAACCCAGTGGAAAGCTGAGGTTCCATTTCCTTCGGCGTCACGCCACTGCATCAGCACCGGAAAGCCTAACTGTCGCAGTTCGTTCCAGCGCGTGTCGACTCGCCGCAGCTGCATTCCCAATTTTTCTGCGGCTTCCACCACATAGCTTGGACGCTGCCCCCGTAGTTGGCGCTGCACCCATTCCATTTGGGCAGAATTTTGCAGGTGGTTAGCGATCATCGTCAAGCAGGCAGCGGCAGTATTAATTCCAGGCACAAAGGGGAAGCCCTGAATCGGCTGCACCGTGCTTGTGTCTTGGGGCTGATACTGTCGTCTTTGCAGGGCCCAGAACCGCTCCAGATCGGGCGAAGCCGCCGTATCCCAGAGTTGAGAGTTCCACCGCGCCACAATAACCTCCCGACCGGCGGTGCGAGCTTTCCAGAAGCCCGGAAGCTCCAATGAATCCCCCAGCCATGCGCCGCCTTCTAGCACTTTTGACGGGCCGTCTTCGGGAACCAAACGCACCTTGCCGGAAACAACGAGAATCTGTGTTCCAGGCTGATCCGTAGACCAGATCATTTCTCCCAAGCTGTAGCGGCGAATCTCAACTTCGCGCTGGAACTGCACTTGCTGTTCGGGAGTTAACAGCGAGAGCGGAGGGCTATTCCAGGGCAGGGTGGTGGGGTCGTTGGCAATCATTCTGACACCTGCAACTTCACAGTCATGGATTGGATTTTTTCGGACAGCCAGCGTTCAAATAGTTCGTTCTGAAGGCCCTGCTTGAGTTGAGCGTCTTCTAATGTGGCAGGTAAAAGCTGCTCAACTCGGAAGATCGCCCAGTAATTTTCCAGTTCGATCGGCCCCACCAGTTGCCCCGGTTCCACAGAATCGATCGCGGCCCGCAGTACGTCTGGCATTGTGCCACGGCTGACGGGCCCCATCATGCCGTTGGCCAACCGCTCATCTCCCGTAGAGTATTCCCGCGCTAGTTGCTCAAAGTTTGCGCCTTCTGTGACTTGAGTATGCAGTTCTTCCGCTAATTCTTTGCTGGCAACAACAATGCGGGAGAGAACTACACGATCGAGAAACACTTTGCGCTCAATGAAATATTCCTGCAACCGCGCCTCGGCAATCTGTCCCTTCAGCTTTTCCAGCTTAAAGCTATTTACAATTTGCGTGTGGAACTGCTCCCGATTTGTGCCGTTGCGGTTCAGCCACTCTTCAAAGGCTTTGGCATCGGTGAGCTTCTGCTGCAAGCGAAAGTCGATCATGGCTTGCTCTGTCACCGAGGAGCTAATTTCCAGTTCTTCCCGCGTTTGCAGTTCCCGCTCTAGGACGTACTGCCGCAAAATATCCCCGATAAAGCCTTGCAGCTTGCCGCCTGCCTGGAGGTACTGTAGGCACTGCCGCAGGGAGAGCGGCTGTTCGTCCACGATCAATAAGGCTTTGGGTTCCATGAAGTAAATTCGGTCTCTCAGTTCTAGGGGTTACTGCTATCTTGCCCAAGTTTGGAGCCAGGTTCGCAAAAATCTCTGAATCTTTATCGGATTTATTTTGCCGAAATTTACTCACGATCGATCTAAAGTCGGTCTGCTGATTTTGCCCGAACTTGACATTGCCTAGGTTCGGTTGACTTTTAAACTGAGATAGAAGTGATGAGGGAGTTTAAGAGCGAGGCCTCAGTAGGAGGCAATACCCCCTTGTATTTTAAGAGAGTGGCAGACCGATTCCCCTTAGATCAACTCAGATCGTGGTGCAGCTAGGGTCGTCACACCCTTTGAAGCCGAGTCCCTCGGTTTGACTTTCAAGATAGTCGCTCCCCTCCTTCCTAGCCTGTGAAGCTATGGCTACGTTTGAGAAAGCGCGGCAGCATTGCAGAAGGATGATTGTAGGGAGACTAAGATCACTGACCGCCACTGAATTTAACCGATAGACTGACTAGGCTGTGTTGACAGTCTGGGTTGAAGTGGGTGCAAGGGTGGAACTCTCAAACTTCCGTATCACCTTCACCTTGATTTGAGAGTCAACGGAACCTATTCATCTGCCGATCGTTTACCGCTCTATGACCCTAACTCCTGCTCAAGTTCCGATCGTGACTCAAACCTGGATGTGGCGTGGCTTTTCGATCGCCTACCAGGCTCAGGGGGAGCAGGGCACAGCGATCGTGCTAATCCACGGATTCGGGGCCAGCGTTGGGCACTGGCGCAAAAATATCCCCGTGCTGGCGGAGAACTTTCGGGTGTTTGCGATCGACCTCCTCGGCTTTGGTGGCTCGGCTAAACCCACGCCCGGAGTGGTGGAGTACACCTTTGAAACCTGGGGACAGCAGGTGGCAGATTTCTGTCGGGAAGTGGTGGGAGCGCCTGCGTTTTTGGTGGGTAATTCGGTGGGCTGTCTGGTGGCGATGCAAACGGCAGTGGACTATGCCGACGGGGTGCGCGGTGTGGCTTTGCTCAATTGCTCTCTGCGGCTACTGCACGATCGACGGCGCGAGGCCCAACCTTGGTTCAAGCGGTTGGGAGCGCCTCTGCTGCAAAAGGTTCTGAAGGCGCGATGGATTGGCGAGACGTTTTTTAAGCAGGTAGCCCAACGGGAAACGGTGCGAAAGATTTTACTGAAAGCCTACGCCCGCAAAGAAGCCGTGACGGATGAGTTGATCGATCTGCTTATGGTTCCTGCCCAGGATGCGGGAGCGGCGGCGGTATTTGTCGCATTTACGGGCTATTCTCAAGGGCCGCTGCCAGAGGATTTGCTGGAGAAGCTACCTTGCCCCGCTATTCTGCTGTGGGGTGAGGCCGATCCGTGGGAGCCGATCGCCCTCGGCAAAAATCTCGCCAACTTTCCGCAGGTGCAGCGCTTTGTGCCCTTGGCGGGGGTGGGTCATTGTCCCCAGGACGAAGCGCCGGAACTGGTCAACCCAATTTTGCAGGAGTGGATTTGGGAACAGGCGGGTGAAGTCAACTGACCCGATCGCCTGGTTTGGGAAGAGTGATACGGACGGTCGATTGGAGCCTTTGTAGAAGTAGTCTTTGTAGAAGTAGTCAATGAAATTGTCGATCGCCTTGCAGGTGTGACTCTCGCTGGTGGGATGGGTGAACTGGGTATATTAAAGCCAGTCTGGTAATTTTCTCCCTGAAGGCCCGGAATGCAGAATCGACTCCTGCTCCAAGTCGGATCGGCGGCGGTGCTGGCTAGCGCACTGGCATATTTGATCAATCAGCTTCCCGCAATCCCAGATTTTCCCTACAGGAATTGGTGCTTGATTGGGGCAGTGGTGTTAGCAACGCTGCTGTCTGCACTGGTGTTGAGGGGGCAGCAGCAGAGGGAAGAACGGACGGCCAGGCTTGAGCCAGAGGTGCGGCGGCAACTGCTGGAGGCAGAAAAGACAACGGTAAAGCAGCGACTCAAGGACGCTTTGCCTCAGCGAATTTTGATTGATATATCGCGGGAAGAGCAGCCGCAGCAGGTCGATCGATCTGACTGGGCAATCCAGCAAGGGAAGACATTGGCAATAGGAAAGAAACCTCCGGTTGACCTGAAGCCGACTGAGCGAACGATTGAGGTGCTTCAGCGAGAGGATATTGGCGGTAGGCTGCTGATTTTGGGCGATGCGGGATCGGGGAAAACAACGACGCTGCTGGAGCTGGCAGATGAGTTGCTTGAGAGAGCCTTGAAGAACCCGGAGGCTCCGCTGCCCATTTTGTTTGAGCTATCTGCCTGGAAAAACGACAAGCAGTCGATCGTGGAGTGGCTGACGGGGCAGCTAAAGCGTAGATATAACCTGTCGCCCCAGGACACACAGCACTGGATTGAGTCGGGGTGGGTGTTGCCGTTGCTGGATGGGCTAAATGAGTTGGGGCTGGCCCAGCAGAAAAAGTGTGTGGGAAAGCTGAATGAGTATCTGAGCCAAGATTCGCGGTTGAATCTGGTGGTGTGCTGTCGGCGAGAGGAATATGAGCAGGGAATTGTGAGGCTTTCGACGCTGCACGGGGCGGTGTGTTTGCAGCCGTTGACCGATGAGCAGATTCGGGAGTATCTGGAACAGTTGGATAGGGCGGAACTTTGGCAGAGCATTGATGCAAGTCGTGAACTAAAGGAACTGGCGCGGATGCCGCTGCTGCTATCTGTGCTGGCGGTGGCATATCAGGGCAACCCAATTCGCAATCAGCAGGAGTTGTTTGATGCGTATATTGAGCGGCAACTGAGCCAACCGTTAGCAAAACCTGTCTCCAAGCAGAAAGCAGCACCGAGCCGTAGACAAACTCGCTATTACCTGATCTACTTGGCGCGTCATCTGAGGGAGACAGAATTTTTGATTGAGCAAATGCAGCCAAGCTGGTTAGCAACAAAGGCTCAGAACTGGCAATATCGGCTGATTGTTGGATTAATCCTTGGGTTGATTTTTGGGCTGATTGCTGGGGTAATCGTTGGGCTGATTTTTGGGTTGATTTTTGGGTTGATTTTTGGGTTGATTCTTGGAGTGACTGTTGGGCTGATTGGTGGCTTGATTGGTGGACTGGGTGAGATTGACCCAATGGAGACTTTGAAATTCCCGATGTTGAGCACAGCGAGACGGAAAATTCTCAGTATCCTGATTTTTGGGCTGATTTTTGGGCTGATTTTTGGGCTGATTTTTGGGCTGATTTTTGGGCTGATTCTTGGGCTAGTTGGTGGGCCGATTGATGGGCTGATTATTGTGCTGATTGAT
>DATNQR010000223.1:0-4153 GCA_036703905.1 Thermosynechococcaceae cyanobacterium | reverse complement strand
CAGTAAAACTCTTGCAGGATTAGCGAGAAATTTTGGGAATTGAGCAGCGGGACATGAGCAAAAATACAGTTAACTTCTGGACTTTGGGCTTGCAGATGCTTCAGCACCGAGTAGTAGAGGTGGTTGCAAACAAACTGTCCCGCGTCATGGCTGGCGGTGGTGGTTTCCAACAGCTGCACCAAGTCCGCCACATCAACCGTCGTTGCGATCGTCTCTGCTTCATGCTTGCCGTTAGTCTCGATCGTCAGGTGCGATCGTCCCTCTGCCATGCCGCAGCACACGACTAGACGGGGACGCGATCGCTCGATTTCAGCGATCACCTGCTGCGGAGCCAGAACAAAATCTACGGGCAGTTGGCGCAAGAGCTGGTGGCGATAGTCCAGCAGATTTCGCTTCAGCAACTCCGCCAGCAGATCATCTGAAGAATTGGAGGCCTGATGCGGTTGCCAAACCGTGAAAGAAGTGAGCAAGACTGAGTGCGCCATCTCGATTGTGTCATCTCGATTCTGAAGCCGCCGTGATTCTGAAGCTACTACAATCTGAAGGTAAGCCTCAGCCAGGAGAAAAGCAATGGCAAGGATCGCCGTGGTGGACTACGACATGGGCAATCTACATTCGGCCTGCAAGGGCCTGGCAAACGCAGGCGCAACCCCCCAAATTACCGACTCGGCAGCAGAACTGGAGCGGGCAGACGCGATCGTGCTGCCAGGGGTGGGAGCTTTCGATCCGGCCGTCCAGCACCTGCGATCGCGCCACCTAGAGCAACCGATCAAGCAGGCGATCGAGCAGGGCAAACCGTTTCTGGGCATTTGTCTGGGGCTACAAATTTTGTTCGATTCCAGCGAAGAAGGGCAAGAACCTGGTCTGGGCATTGTTCCGGGCACGGTCAAGCGCTTTCGACCAGAACCCGGCCTCACTATTCCCCACATGGGTTGGAATCAGCTAGACCTGACCCAACCCACTTCAGCCCTGTGGCAGCAGCTTCCGGCGCAACCCTGGCTCTATTTTGTCCACTCTTATTATGTGGAGCCTAGAGATTCCACCCTGCAAGCCGCCACCATCACCCACGGAACCCAAACTGTGACAGCGGCGATCGCCCGTGGGAATTTGATGGCGGTGCAGTTCCACCCGGAGAAATCCTCTACCTCCGGGCTGCAAGTGCTAGCCAACTTTGTTCAGTTAGTGCAGGCGCGTCAGGCTGTTGCAGTTTAGGCAGTCTTGCCGTTTAGTCACTTTTGCAGTTTAGTCACGCTTCAGTCACGCTACGAATGAGCCTGCGTATCTACGGCAATCGGCAACTCAAAACTCTACCCGGACAGGAAACCCGTCCCACTCTGGCAGTGGTGCGGCAAGCGGTGTTTAATATCTGGCAGGGAAGAATTGCGGACTGTCGCTGGCTGGATTTGTGCGCGGGAAGTGGGGCAATGGGAGCCGAAGCCCTCTGTCGCGGAGCGGCGATCGTGGTGGGAATTGAGCGATCGCCGCGGGCTTGCGGCGTGATCCAGCAGAACTGGCAGCAGGTGGCCCAGGCAACACAAAAGTTCCAGGTGATGCGGAGGGATGTGCGGCAACTGAAGCTGCAAGGACAGTTCGATCGCGTTTACTTCGATCCACCCTACGCCAGCGACCTGTATGCCCCCGTGTTGCAAGCGATCGCTGACCAGAACTTGCTGGCGGCAGGTGGAGAAATTGCTGTGGAACACAACCCCGACTGTCCAGAACTTCCCGCGCCTTCTGGGCTTACGGTCTGTCGCCAGAAAGTCTATGGCAACACAGGCCTCACCTTCTATTGTCCAACCGCAGAGGCGGCGGACTGAGCAGTTGCTTCCAGGCTGTAATGCGCTGCTGAGCAACTGCATAGGCAGCGGTGCGATTGGGAATTTGCTGCGCGATCGCCACAGCCGCCGCCACATCCGTTGCTGATCGCGCTTCGGCAAGCTGCAAAAGCTGTTGGCTCCAAGCACCGATGGCATTGTCAGCTTGCGATCGCAGCCCGCTACTGGCCGGAACGCGATCGGCTTTCTGAATGGCGGCCACCAGGGTTTCCACAGTGGCGACATTGGCTAACTGCACAGCCTCTTGAAGATCCTGCTGGGCCTGAGCCTGGGTCGCAGCTTGCTGTAGCTGACCGCGCCAAGCACGAATCTCCGTCTGAGCTTCGTCATAGAGCGATCGTCCTGCTCTGATTTGGGCAGCAGCGTCGATCGCGGCGGCTAGATTGCCAGCGCTGGCTAACTGCCGGGATTGATCCAGGTAAGGCTGATCCTGAATCCGCTCGACTTGCACCGTCCACTGCTGAATCCGCTTCCGGGCTTCCTGCCTTAGCGATCGACTCGCGCCGATCTGACTGGCCTGGGCGATCGCCGCTTGCAAAGCTGCAACGTCTCCCCGGCTGGCTAGCACATCTGCCTGATCCAAAATTGGACGATCCTGAGCTTCCTGAATTTGGTTTGTCCAAGTGCGAATTTGCTGCTGCGCTTCGTCCCACCGGGGATTGGACGAGTTGATCTGACTTGCTTGGGCGATCGCGGCTACCAGATCTGCCGGCGAGCCAGATTGAGCCAGCCCACGGGCTTTGTCTAGCTGGGCCACGCCTTCAATTTCTAGCTGCCAACGGGTAATCAGCTGCTGGGCCTTTTTGTGGAGTGGTCGGTTGGGGGCAATGCGCTGGGCCTGGGAAATCGCTTCCTCCAGAGAGCCAACGCTGCGTTGCAGGGCCGCGGTTTGGGCGTAGGCCAGGGCTGTGTAATCTTTGATTTCTTCCTGGAGGTTAGCGGAATCGGGAATTTTGCTCAGAAGGTTTAATGCTCCTTGCAGGTCACGGGCATCGATCGCCTCCTGAGCTAGGTCAATCATGCTTCGGCCGTGCTTGGTGATCGCTTTGCGGGCCGCCTGGTAGAGGTAGCTCTTGGAGTTGATCGTTTCCAGGATCTTGATGGCCTGCAACAGATTCTGCACACCGCCGTCTTCGGCCAGGCGATCGGCTTTCACCAGCTTGTCGCCTTCTTCCCGCGCCGTAGTGATGCGCTGGTTCAGTTCGGTGTACTTGGTGGTCTGCCAAAACCTGTTGTCAACGTCTAGCAGCCGCACAGCTTGCAGAAAAGCCCCGCGCCAGTTCTGCTGCCGCAGTTCTGCCTCAGCTTTGCGGTAAATCTCCTCTGCCTTTGTCCAGGTAGCTTGCCAGCGCTTCACTCGCTCTTCCACCAGTCCATAAGCCGAGACTTTGGAGGGAATGCGACGGGCATCGGCGATCGCCTCGTTCAGTTTGCCTGCATGGAAAAGCTCCTCTGCCAACTGCAACACATCCGCCGACCAGAGTTCAATCAGGCGATCGGCTTCCTGGCGCAGGGGATGGTCAGGCGGAAGGGATTCCAGTAGGGTAATTGCCTCCAGCAGATCCTTAGTTGTCTGCTTGCTGGCGGCCAGTCGCGCACATTCCAGCCGCACTGAGGCCGCAGCCAGCGGCCAGAAGACCGCCGGACAGTTGGGCGTTCCGGGCAACCGCAACAGCACCGCCAGCGCAAAGGCTCCCGATCCCATGCAGGTCAACAGCGCCAGCACTACCCATACTTTCCAGCTCGAAGCTCCCCGCGCCACGCCCCGCTTCAGCTTGTCCAGCACACCGGGACGATCGTCCTTCGTTTGGGCTGGCACCTTCACGATCGACGGTATGACCGCTGTTTGAGTCGATCGGGCTGAACCCTTCCTAGGCTGCAACGATTGAGTTGCAGGCGGCGGTGGGGGCGGCATTCCAACGGGTTTAGGGCGTGCCGTCCTGCCCGCAGGGAGACGATTGGGAATATTTCTTTTAGTCATAGCCAACCAGAGACAACCGCGCCCCTTCCTCACGCCATTTGCATAGATGCAATCCTACTCCGCAATGTCAAAAAAAGCGAAATGTCAAGAGAGAGAAGCTTGAAGGTGAGCTTGAATAGACTGCACGATCGCTCCTGGTGGTCGATCGATCTCGACTTGCAAACTGTCGGCGGGAACTTCCAGGGTTTCAAACTGGTTGGCTAGTAGGGCCGGGTTCATGTAGTGTCCCTGTCGCTGCTGCAAGCGCTGGCGTACCAAATCATAGCTGCCCTTGAGGTAAACCACCTGCACTCGCTTGTCCCCCTGAATCAGCATCTCGCGGTACTCTGCCTTCAGG
>DATNQR010000222.1:0-17611 GCA_036703905.1 Thermosynechococcaceae cyanobacterium | reverse complement strand
AGAGGGGACAGGCGATCGCGGCTGTCGGCTCTACGGGCTTTTCCACGGGCCCTCACCTGCATTTTGAAGTCCGCCGCAATGGAGAACCTACCGATCCTTTAGCCTTGTTGTGACGTGTACCAAGTGTGAAGCCGAAATCCCCGAAATCTCTAGAAAGATCGAAGACTAACGCCTTTCTATGTGTTTCCAATTACTCTACCTCCAGTACCAAGCGAGGGATGGAGCATTGCAGACGGGTGGCGATTTTCGTTTTCAGAGGCTTCACCAACGCCGGTTGCGAAAATGGTGGGGCGACAAGTTCTAGCTTTCCCTGCATGAGTTGGAGCAGGGTGTAATTTACCCAGAGAGTCAGTCCAGGAGCCGGAAACCGATCTGCTGCGGGAGGAGATTGAATCAGATCGATCGCCTCGCTCCAGCACTCCTCCTCGGTGTTGTCCAGCCAAATCTGCACCCACTCTGAAGATGCCTGCACAGAGATCATTAGGCTACCCTGTTCCATCTGTTGCAGCGATCGATCCACCAAATTCACCAGTACCTGTCGCAAGCGCAACGGGTCAGCCAGTCCGTACAGGTCGGAGTCGGGAGGATACACTTGGAGCCGCAGATTGCAATTCTGGGCCTGAAGGTGGGTAAGGGTGTAGACATCTTGCAGCAGCAGGGATAGCTGAACAGGTTGAATTTCTAGCTTGCTGTTGCCGTGTTCCAGCTTGGCGACTTCGATCAGGTTATCCAACACTGCTACCATCTTGAGCGCTGATTCATTGGACTGGGCGATGAACTCTCGCTCTTCAGCCGGACTGTCGCACAGATCGGACAGGATCAACTGCTGCATCCCGATCAAACCACTGAGGGGCGATCGTAACTCGTGGGAAGTTCGAGCCAAGAACCCGCCCTTAAATTGGCTCATTTCCGTCGCCATGCGGTAGGCTAACTCGGTCTGTTTCAGTTTCTCAGCCAGGTCAGGTTCGCAGTCTGCAACGGCAGTGCGGCAGGTCGATCGTCCCAGCCACCACCCGCCACCAAAGCTCACTCCCCAGCCCACCAGACTGCATCCCCAAATCATCCAATCCATTTTCAACCTCACCCACAGCATCTAACTTAGAAGCGTTTAACTGAAAACCTAATCAGCATCTTCCTCCAGCACTACCGCTCCTTGACGCAAAGTTTCCCAACCTGATCCTGTCCATCGGGCAACCGTGGAAGGCGTTCCAGAAGATCGCCCCCCTGCCGAGGGTGGTTCTGGTAGAGACTTTAGCTCGATCGGCAGGAGGGTCAGAACTTCGGGAAACTGCGCTTCAATTTCTGCCAGGGTTTGCAGGGCAGACTCGCCAGAGCGATTGGCGCTGGTGGTCGCCAAGGGCCCCGTCTGCCGCAGAATTGCCAGGGCGATCGCGTGGTCAGGAACTCGCACCCCGATCGTGTCGCGGGTTTTGGGATTCATGCTGGGAGGAACGCGATCGCTAGCTGGCAGCACCAGGGTTAATGCACCCGGCCAGAAGCGCTTGGCTACCCGTTGCCAAACTTGACGCTCGGCCGGTGTGCCGCTCACATAGGCCCACCCATCGTCGATCGTCGCCACCATCAGAATCAACGGTTTCTCCCAACTGCGCTGCTTGGCCTGAAAAATCAGGTCGGCGTTGGTGGGACGGACAGCCAAAGCAGGTACAGTGTCTGTTGGAAAGCTGCCTAGGCTTCCAGACATAACTCCTGCAACGAACGCTTGAAAAGAAACTTGAGGCATGGGGCAACTCAACCAAACTGCACCTTTCCATTCTGAAAGATTTTTGCCTCCCGAAGGGTTCTGAGGAAATCTTCATCTGCTCCAAGCTTTGTCTCACCAGGGTGGTTCAGATCTGGAGAGATTTTCAGAGTTTTACTCTTGCTCAATCCCTCCCGAGGGGATAGTCTTCATGAGAAGGTGTAAGGGGATTGGACTTACGGAGCTTGCAGTTATGGCTGTAGATAGACAGCTTAGGGCATTGAGTTTGAAGAGGGTAGGGGATAGTGCCCCTCACCAGGGATTCCACTCCTGCACCCCGTCCTAACCCATGAGACTATGGCCATAAAACATCGCTCCAAATCGGCTGGGAATTTCAGATCCACAGCATCTTCAAAGATCTCGGAAATGCAAGAAGTCAAACTTAATGATCTAAGTAGAATTGCTATATCCGAGCTAGAAGTTGGCCACGATCGACCCCTTGTGGAGGCTCAGGAAGCCGTGAACAAGCAGGCAGAACGAGATCACCTCATGGGAGCTATCGCTTTAAGAATTCATCAATCGCTCGATTTGGACGAGATTCTGTCCTGCACAGTTGCAGAAGTGCGGCAATTTCTAGAGGTCGATCGCGTCCTGGTTTACCATTTCACCTCGATCGAAACGGGGACGCTGGTAGCGGCAGATTTTGCTTCTCAGTGGAATCTAGATGGGGGCCTAGATTGCCACAAGACCTGGTATTGCGATAGTCAAGCAGTCTACAAAAACGATCAAAGTTACATCGTTCCCATGATCGAAAGTCAGGGTTTGCCACCGGACTATCTCAGCTTTATGCGTCTCCTGGAAGTCAGAGCTAAGATCGCGATGCCGATTACAGTGGGCGGCTGCTTTTGGGGTGTGCTGGTGCTGCACCAGTGCTGCGCTCCACGACAGTGGCAACGGTTTGAGACGGATTTTCTGGAGCAACTCACAACTCAGTTAGCGATCGCAATTCAGCAAGCCCAACTGTTTAGTCAGGTGCAGCAGCAAGCCCAGCGGGAACAACTACTAAACCGCATTGGCCGCGCCTTGAACTCCAGCCTGGATTTAAGCTGCATTTTGCAGGAAATTGTCGATCGTACTGGGGAGTGCTTCCAGGTCGATCGTGTTGTCATGTATACGCTGACGGGGGAAATTCAGGCGCAGCACGAGTGGCGGATCAACGAGCAGGTTGGCTCGCTGCTGCACCTGCGGGCCCCTTTGTCGGACTGGCCAGACGTAGGGGATCGCAACTCTGATCTCTACTTGAAGCGAAAGTTCTACGCAGCAGATCTGGCAGATCTGGTTGAGCCACCGCTTTCCATATCTGATCGAGAGCAACTCAAGCAATCGACCCGATCGATTCTGTGCAGCCCCATTTTTGTGCGCGATCGCCTGTTTGGGGCAGTCGCTCTTCACACCACGCAGGCAATTCGCACCTTCTCAGACGATGAAATTCTGCTGCTTCAGCAAATTGCTGACCAAGCGGCGATCGCCCTGCAAAATGCCCAGAGCTACGAACATTTGGAGCAACTGGTCAAAGAGCGCACCCAGGAATTGGAGCGAGAAAAGCTGATCTCGGAAGCAGCCAACCGAGCTAAGACAGAGTTTTTGGCCACCATGAGCCACGAACTGCGAACTCCGCTCAATGCAGTGATGGGCCTCTCCCAAATTCTGCAACGGGAAGTTTTTGGCTCCCTGAACCCGAAGCAAGCTGAGTACCTCAGCCACATCCACAGCAGCGGTGAGCACCTGCTGCTGCTGATCAACGACATCTTGGATTTGGTCAAAGTGGAAGCGGGGCGGGAAACTTTATCTCTTGCTGCTGTTGCTGTGCCTGAACTTTGCCACCACTGCCTGATGCTGATCCAGGAGCAAGCCACCGAAAAAGGGTTACTCCTAAGCAGCCAGGTTGATGCCAACGCTCACACCTGCATCGCTGACGAGCGGCGGTTAAAGCAAATGCTACTGAATCTGCTTTCTAATGCCGTCAAATTCACTTCAGAGGGAACGATCGCCCTCAAAGTTGATTGCCAAGCCGACGGTATCCGCTTCAGCATTACTGACACAGGCATTGGCATTGCTCCTGAAAACCTACCCCTGCTGTTCCAACCGTTCTTCCAGCTAGACAGCGAACTCGATCGTCAATATGACGGTACTGGACTGGGGTTGGCCCTCACCCAGAGGCTGGCCCAGCTTCACCACGGCAGCGTGACCGTCACCTCAAAGTTGGGGGAAGGGAGTTGCTTCACTTTGTTTTTGCCCAACTGCTCCCCTGAAAAGGCTCCTAGGACGCAACCGTCTGCTACCAGCCGAGACGCTGGAACAAACGGACGCATTCTGATCCTGGAGGTCGATCGCGCCAGTGCCCTGCTGCGAAACTATCTGCACTCGCTCGGCTACCAGGTTCAGCATCTAGCGGAGAGCAGTGATTTTGTGGAAGGTGACCTTATAGAAGTGGTGCGCCGATCGCAGCCCCATCTGATTTTGCTCAATGCCCAATTGCCCAACGGCAAATCTGGACTGGAATTGCTTCAAACGTTGCGTCAGACGATCGACCTCAACCAAATTCCGGTGGTGGTAATGGCAGCGACCGTAATGGCAGGCGATCGTGATTGTTTCCTGGCAGCCGGAGCCAATGATTACCTCAGCAAGCCCCTGAAGGTGGTACAGCTTGAGTCTCTGCTGCTGCGGTATGTGAGCGGTCGCCTGCTTTAAGTGAAGATGGTGGGAGAAGTTTTGCCGGATGATCAGCCCACGCTACACTTACGGTAAACTCCCCTTTCCCCATGTCCAACCGTCTGGCCCAATCAGAAAGCCTTTACCTGCAGAAGCACGCTGAAAACCCGATCGATTGGTGGTCTTGGTGTAATGAGGCGCTGGAGACAGCACAACGAGAGGACAAGCCCATTTTCCTGTCGATCGGCTACTCAAGCTGTCACTGGTGCACGGTCATGGAGGGCGAGGCCTTTTCTGACCCAACGATCGCCGAATACATCAACGCCAATTTCTTGCCCATCAAGGTCGACCGAGAAGAGCGCCCAGACCTCGACAGCCTGTATATGCAAACGCTGCAAATGATGGTGGGACAAGGAGGCTGGCCGCTGAATATCTTTCTGTCGCCCGACGATCGGTTTCCCTTCTATGGCGGCACGTATTTTCCTTTAGAGCCGCGCTACGGGCGGCCGGGATTTCTGCAAGTCCTTCAAGCCCTGCGCCGCTACTACGACACGGATAAGGAGAAGCTACAAGGAGTCAAAACCGAGATTCTCGCTAACCTGCGATCGGGGACAGCCTTAGAACCCGCAACGATCGCCCCGGATCTGCTGCGGCGAGGTTTAGAAGTCAATACGCAGGTCTTACTCTCAGAGGCCATGGGGCCAAGTTTTCCTATGATCCCCTATGCAGAAGTGGCGCAGCGATCGATTCGCCTACTCACCGCTTCTGCTGCTGATCCTGAGAAAGCCAGTCGGAAACGCGGCCTGGACCTGTCTCTGGGCGGTGTTTTTGACCAGGTGGGCGGCGGATTCCATCGCTACACGGTTGACCCCACCTGGACTGTGCCCCACTTCGAGAAGATGCTCTACGACAATGGGCAAATTGTGGAATATCTAGCAAATCTGTGGAGTGCCGGGGTGCAGGAACCCGCGTTTGAGCGGGCGATCGCCCTCACGGTTCAGTGGCTCCAGCGCGAAATGAGGTCTTCAGAAGGCTTCTTCTACGCCGCGCAGGATGCCGACAGCTTTGCCCACGCTACCGAAGCGGAACCCGAAGAAGGCGCGTTCTACGTCTGGGATTACTCGACGCTGGCCGAAACGCTGTCCGTTGCAGAACTGGCAGAACTGGCACAACACTTCACCGTCACCGAGACGGGCAACTTTGAAGGCGTAAACGTTCTGCAACGGCGATCGCCCGGCCCCCTAGCCGATTCTTTAGAAGCCAGCCTGAACAAGCTTTTCTACCTCCGCTACGGTGGGCCCTCGCAATTGCCAATTCCTGCGGCTCGGAATAATGCTGAGGCTAAGAGAATCGCTTGGGCCGGCCGGATTCCCCCTGTCACCGACACTAAAATGATCGTCGCCTGGAATAGCCTGATGATCTCTGGGCTAGCCCGATCGACTTGCGCCCTCAATCGTCCTGCTGATTTGGATCTGGCCATTACCGCCGCGCAGTTCATTCTCGATCGGCAGTGGCTAGAAGGACGGTTCCATCGCATCAACTACAACGGTCAGCCCCAAGTTCTGGCCCAATCAGAAGACTACGCCCTGTTCATCAAGGCTTTGCTGGATCTGCACCAGGCAACCCAGTGGCTAACCAGTACCGTTGGACAGGCAGAGTTCCTTATTGATGAGGCTTTGCTAGAGCAGTACCAAGCACTCCAACAGAACTGGCTGACTCAGGCTGTCCGAGTGCAAGCAGAATTTGACGAGTTCCTCTGGAGCATTGAGCTAGGCGGCTACTACAACACTGATGCTAGGGATGATCTGCTGGTGCGAGAGCGCAGCTACATCGACACCGCTACGCCCAGTGCCAACGGAGTTGCTGTCGTGAACCTGGTGCGGCTGGCGCTTTTGACCGAGGATCTAAGCTACCTGGACAAAGCTGATCGAACCTTGCAGGCGTTTGCCAGCGTGATGGCTCGATCGCCTCAAGCGTGCCCCACCTTGTTCTCTGGGCTGGACTGGTTTCAGAATCATCTCCTGGTTCGGACGACAGCAGACGCGATCGTGCAACTCTCAACCCAGTATTGGCCTACGGCAGTTTTCAAGCTCGAGCCAGAACTGCCCCCAGGAGCGATCGGTTTAGTTTGTCGCGGCTTGAGTTGCGATGAACCCGCCAGAGATTGGGCCCACTTGCAGGCTCAGATGCAGCAGTTGGCTGGCTGATAGAAATCACTGCCAGCTTGAATTAACCCCAAAATCTATCTGTCCTTGACCTTAACCTGAATGTCATCAGGAAGCCGGACTTTTACCCCTGCCGTCAGATATTGGCTGATTGCTCTTCCCAGCTTTTCCTCTGGAGCAAAGAGAATTCCGGGTTTTCCTCAGGCTCCGTACAGCCTGCTGTGTGGTTAAAGCCTGTTTGAGTGTGGGTTACAGAAGTCTCCTCACAAATCCAAGTCTGATGGAAGCAAGCCAATCTAAAAGATTGATACAGTGAAATCTCCAGGAGTTGTCTTAGAAAGGAGCGGCATCCAGTGGGAAGCGTTGAGCCGTTTGCAGACAATTGGGCATATCTCAAGGCTGAGTTGATTTGGCTCGATCGCGTCCTCAGTATGGCAGTAGCTCGGCAGCGCCAAGAAACCAGAGTCGTTGATCGGCTAGCTCGCACAGTCGCCGATCGGGCCACAAGTCACTGGTGGAAGGGCTTGGTCAGTCTAGAAGGGGAAGCGTCCTATGACTCCCCTGCCGAAGTGCCCCGCAAATCTTCTGCCAAGGTTAGCTTCCAGCAGCAGCTAGAGGCAAAAATTCAGGTAACTCAAGCTCAGGGGATTCACTTGGGATTGCCAATTTTATGCGATCGTCTCCAGCTAAATTCCTTTGAGAAAAACGTCCTACTGATGGCCCTGGCCCCCGAGATCAGCCGCCGCTACAGTCGCCTCTACAATTACCTGCAAGACGAGACGATCGGTTTACCTAGCGTGGATCTGGTGCTAAGACTGCTCTGCCGCACCGATCGCGACTGGCAACAGGGACGACAACGCTTAACAATCACGGCTCCTTTGGTGCAGCACAGCTTGTTAGAAATTGTGGGTTCCCTTGTTCAACCCTTCCTGGGTCGATCGCTCAAGCTTGGCGATCGCTGGGTGGATTATCTTCTTGCTGAACAACCCCATGCTTCCCAGCTAGCGCAGGTGTGCCCGTTGCAGGCTGAGATTTTACTGCAATGGCAACCTACCTCAGACTACACCTGGTCTAATCTGGAGTTACCGGAAGCTTTACTGGAGTCTTTAAAGCACCTCTCTAGTGCGGTGCGTTTACTGTTCGATCACCGACCTCCTGTAGAATCACCGGGAACCATCGCATTGCTGACGGGAACGGCCGGCACAGGCAAAACGCGGACAGCCCGAACGATCGCTCAGTCCCTTCAGGTTCCGCTGTTCTGGGTAGATCTGCGATCGCTCAATCCTACAAAATTCCCCCAACTGCTTCGGGAGATTGAGCAGCGACAGCCCCCAATGCTGCTGCTGAAAAATGCTCATCTTTGGTTAGGTCGCTCTGCCTCGCTATTACCGTCAGACATTCATCACTTGCTTGATCAGCGTCGTCAGACCGCCAGCCTAACTCTAATGAGCGTGACTCGATCGGCCTCCGTGCAACCTCAGTGGCAACGCCGCTTCGATCGCACTCTAACGTTGCCCATGCCCAACGAAACCAGCCGGTTACGGCTATGGCAAGCGGCTTTTCCGGATAAGGTGCTTTTAGATACCGCATTGGACTGGCGAGGGCTGTCGCAACAGTTTTTGCTCTCTGGTGGAGAAATTCAGGCGATCGCCCGACTAGCCACGGATTACCTGACTTCAGAGCAGGCAGGAGCGTCATTGTCGATGTCCCATCTTCAAAAAGCTCTGGCCGAAAGGGGTTATGTGAAGAAATTATAAAATGCTCTAAATTCTGGTGTGTGTTGGGAGTTGCGGTGTAGCGAAGGGCACTCTTATAGTGAGTTCAATCAGTTGTTCATCTCTTCGTCCTATGTTGCCTACACCGAATTCGCCCGACGATCCGCGCACTCGTTTTTTCCTGCTAGGACTGTCCAAAAACCTCTACATTTTGATGGGACTAGCGAGCTTGGCAATGATTGGGGTAACTGTCCTCTCTATGACCCTCAACAAGCCCCTATTGGAAGTAATCACAGAAGCCGCCATTTCAACTGACAGCAGCTCCATTTCACCGGATGCTTCCGCAACAATAATGGCAGAAGCCCGATCGCGGAAAATTGCTGAGATCAAGGACAAATTCCAGGTTGCCGCGATAGCTGGCCGATCCCCCGAAGAAGTGGAAAAAGTGCTGGGCAAGCCTATGTTCTCTGGCTCAGTTAGCCCAATGGGACTAGCTACGTGCCCCTGCCAGCAAAAGAACTACCAGTATGGGCTGGTTGAGGTCATCTACATCGGCGGCAAAGCCGACTGGATTACCGTCAACCTGCCAAAGGAGAAGGTAGACACCGTAGGGGCATACATGGCAACCCAGGTATTCAAAAACCCAGATTTTGTTTCGGTCAAAGTTTCAACTAACTGAGTTTGAATTGGGTTAGGGAAGGCGATCGCCTAGCTTGCTCACCAGCGGCAGGCGCAGAGATTTGCGCTGCAACACCCGCGCCATCAGCCATACATTTAGTCCAAAGTAGCCGGAGGTGAGCAGGCTACTGCCAATCCAGAAAGGCAGTTCCAGCGAATCAGACTGCGCTCCTGTACCCAGCAAAACGTAGCCCACTAGCCAACCTAAAGTCAGAGTGACAGCCAAGCGGCTAAGATCTTGCTGCTGGCGAGTGCCCGTGTGTCGATAGAGCGTCCACACGGCTGGCACGAACCCAACGACAGGAATCAAATACAGCAGCGATCGCAGTCGCTTCACGTCCTGGTTCTCCAGGGTTTCGTAATCCGACATAGGGTTTTGCCTTGGGAATAAGCTTATCTTTATCCTGCCTGTCTTCATCTTACGTCTGTCTTTATCCCACGCCTCTCTTCATTCCATTAGGGTGAGCCACGACAAAGCGTTCATCGTAGCGGCGTTCTACTCGTCAGATTTCAACTTTGCCCACACCTGTCCCAGTTTGTCTCCGTTAGAGAGCAGAATTTTGGGGAACTCTACAGCTACAGCCCAATGAGATTCTGCCTTTTAGCTTTTTGTGCTCGATCGAGCAACAGGTGAAGGTGGAAGGCTGAGCAGACTGCATCGGTGCTTATAGGGTGTAAGTTCCAGGGTGTTCTATGAGAATTTGGACAGGCAGAGCAGGACGATCGATAAAAACGGCCGGTTTTACGCTGCTGGAAATGCTGGTGGTTCTGATCATTATTGGAATTCTGGCAGCAACGATCGCGCCAGGATGGACAGCATTTTTGACTAATCGACGACTCAACCTAGCCCAAGAGCAAGTCTACCAAGCGATGCGAGAGGCTCAAAGCAACGCCAGATTGCGCCATGTCCCGTGGCAAGCCAGCTTCCGAACTAACGCAGACAACGTTGTGCAATGGGCAATTCACCCCGTTGCTATCTCTCCCGTCCATGCGATTTGGAACAATCTTGATGCCAACGTTCAGCTAGACGACGAAACGACGCTTCAGAAAGCAAATGATGTACGCCGAGTCCGGTTCAGCGATCGCGGTTGGCTTGCTGGCCAGTTGGGCAGACTAACGCTCTCTAGCAAGCTCAGCAGTAAGAGTAAGCGCTGCGTCATCGTGTCTACGCTCTTGGGGGCAATGCGTAAAGGTCAAGACCAATCGAAGCCACAGGACGGCAAGTTCTGTCAATGATCCTATAAGGCTTCTGACCCCTTTGATCCCGAACTCATGTTACTTAGTAGGACTTTCAGCCATTTTTCTCGTTATTACCCGACATTATTACCCGATTACCCGACAAGTCTAATCTCCATCATCTACTCGAACCCACGCTTCCTCGGGGCACAACCAATTTACTTTGAAGCTTGAGCGTAGACATCTCTGCCGTGCCCTAGAGCAAACTGGAGGGAATGGGGCAAGTCCTTACTGTTTTGGCTCACAAACGACATCAGCGCCAGAAACACCAGTCCTCCTGCCAGCCCAAACATACCCCGGTAGCCCACCTGCTCGGCAAAGAAGCCCATTGCTGGCCCCGCCGTAGCTATACCTAGATCCAGCCCCGACATACATAGCCCGAACACACGACCCCGCTCCAATGCTTGGGTACGATCGGCAACCAGCGTCAGCGTCATAGGAATAAAAATGCCTGATCCTGCCCCTTCCAGCACGGCCGCAAGCAGAAAACTTTCGGCTGTGTTTGCAGTCCACAGCACCAGCATCGCTGTCATATACAGCACCAGACCCAGCGTGATAAACCGACCACGGCCGTGACGATCGGAAGCTCGACCTGTGGGCAACCGCGCGACAAAACTGGCGATCGCGGCGGCAGTGTAGAACAATCCTGGATTCAAGTTTGCCCCAGATTCTTTGAGGAACAAGGGCGCATAGGTGATCAGCGCTCCAAAAGCAATGCCCACCAGCAGCATCACCAGCGTTGGCGTTCGCAGGCGAGGACTGCCTAACAGTTTCCAGAAAGACTGCTTTGGTTGGGTGGGCTGGGCTTCCAGAGGACGATTATCCGGTTTAACTCTCATTGCAAAGATCAAACCAATCAAGCCCAGCCCAGCCGAGGTGAGAAACAGCGGCGTATAGCCTGCTGCCGTTTGCAGGAAACCGCCGATCGCTGGCCCTACGGCCAGCCCGATCGGGTTAACCATACTCATATATCCAATCAGTTCCCCTCGCTGATCTGGCGGCGACAAATCTACTACCAGAGCGCTATACGCCGTAGTGAAAGCAGCAATGCTGAGACCGTGAAATGCCCGCACTGCAATCAGAACTGGGATCGAAGTCGTTAACATATAGCCCAACGGCGCGATCGCCACCACTGCTAAACCAATGAGCAGCACCAGTCGTCGCCCCCGTTGGTCAGCTAGCTGACCCAGCCAAGGCCGCAGCGCCAGCAGACCGACTGCAAAAGCTCCGATCACAATTCCAACCTCTTGCCGTGTTGCGCCGATATCGTCAACGTAGAGCGAGAGGGTAGGGAGCAGGCAGGTGAGGCTTGACCAGAACAGCAGCCCCGCAACAAACAGATCGAGCAGTCGGCGGCGCGTTGTGGGAGCAAGGCTGGCAAAAACATTCAAAGATTCATTCCTCTCATCAATTCGGCTGAGCGGTCGCTCACGGGAAAAGCTATGTCCCTAGTAGGGGCAACCCTTTTTCTAGGATGAGGATTTTTGAACGTTTTTACGACACCCGATCGGCTGAAACCGCAACAAAAAATCAGAGTAGGCGAACCTCCCTGATTTTCTGCTTTTATAGCTGTAGACAGCTTAGACCTTGGGTTTGAAGGAGTGTAGGGCATTGTCCCCAGCTAGGGATTCCACCCCTGCACTCCGTCCTAACCTATGAGGCTATGGCTGTAATAAATTGCTGATTGAGGGGCTAGGGACGCTGGCGAGACACAAACTTCTCAATGTCGGCTTGAGTCTGATAGAGGAATTGCTCTCGGCTATCGACCTGTTGTGCCAGAGTGGGAACCAGGTTGCGAGCTTGTAGGGCCATGTGAAGCTGGAGATGGGCCACGTACTCACTGAAGTCTTCCCGATCGCTCAAATTGTTCTGAATTGAAGAGTCTGTAAGTGGATAGAGGCTCGAATTCAAAATGTTCTCTCCCAAGCAGCATGAACCGACGTAACGAAACTATCACGCTGCTTCATGCTCCTGCATGGATTCGCAACGAAGTTTAACGAAGGTGCAAAGAACCCATCAATCCCGATGGCGCTCCGCGCGGACGATCGCCCAATAGGTTGCCTCCACCGCCTCCGGTTCCACGGAGATTGAGGTGATGCCCCAGCGCACCAGGGTTTCCACCAATTCGGGATGGTTCACTGGAGCTTGCCCACAGAGGGAACAAGGAATCCCTAGCTGTTGGGACTGCTGAATCAATTGGGCGATCGCCGCTAGTACGGCCGGATGCCGCTCATCAAACGCTGCGGCCATCTGACCTTGATCCCGATCAACTCCCAGCAATAGCTGAGTCAGATCATTTGTGCCGATGGAAATCCCTTGAACCCCAGCCCGAATGTATTCCGGCAGCAGAAACAGCACTGAAGGCACTTCTGCCATGATCCAGAGTTGGAACTGCGGATCGGCGGAGATCGTCTGCTGCACCCGCTGGCGGCAGAACTGAAACTCCTCCACCGTTCGCACAAAGGGCAAAAGCAGATTTACGTTGCGGCAGCCGGATTGCTGCACCTGGCCCAGGGCAGCTAGTTCCAGATCAAACATCGTTGGGTCAAGGATGTAGCGGTAGGTTCCCCGCTGCCCCAGCATGGGATTGGTTTCAACGATCGCGTCTGCTCCTGGCAGGCTGCTGAACTCATGGCTCCGCAGATCGAGGGAGCGGTAGAACACGGGCCGCGGTGCAAGGGCGATCGCAATCTCCTGTATTCCTGCGGCCAAAGCTTTGACCAATTCTGCTTCTCGCCCCTGCTGCACCCAGAGGTTTGGGTGCTGATAGTTCAGCAAGGACGGAATCAGGAGTTCCGATCGCACCAGTCCCACGCCATCCACAGGCAACGCCGCCACCCGCTTGAGGGAGTTGAGCTGGCTCAGATTAGCTAACAGTTGGGTCTGAATGGCCGGGCGATCGGTTCTAGAGAAGGGAACCATCAGCGCTGGCGGCTCTGGTTTCGTCTGAGTGCGGTAGACCAGCCCCCGATCGCCATCCACCAGCAGCCAATCCCCCGTTTGAATGCGCTGGGTGGCATTCGCAGCAGTCACCACGGCAGGAATTCCTAATTCTCTGGCGACGATCGCGCTGTGGCAAGTAAGGCTGCCTTGCTCGGTGATCAGGGCGGCCGCTTGCTGAAGCAGGGGCATCCAGGCTGGCGGAACTGCGGCGGCAACCACCACCGCTCCAGCAGGCAAGGAGCCAGGCTTCAAATGAGTGACCACCACAGCTTGAGCGATCGTGCGGCCAGGGGAAGCTCCCAAACCAGAAACCAACAGTGCGTCAGCACCAGAAACTAAAAGTGCGTCAGCGCTAGAGGCCAAGAGTGCGTCAGTACCAGAAACCAAGAGTGCGTCAGCGCTAGGGGAAATTGGTTCTGGAGACAGCAGAGACGGAGTGGGCGATCGAGGCGTTGCCTGAACTAGCACTAAAGATGTCTGGTCATCCTCGGTCTTGCTCAAGCACCATTCCAGTTCAAGCGGCGTTAATTTCGATGGAATCTGCTGCGCTAGGGCGATGAGGTCTTGCAGAGCAGATTGGGGAAGTGAGAAGGAAGGTTCGTGGGGCAGAGCGGTTTGGCGAAGTTCAGCGTTGGAAATCTGATAGGCGATCGTCTGTCGACCGAGGTACGAACGCACTTTGCCAGTTTTCAAGTCCACTGCGAAGCGATCGGGGATCACTTCGCCCCAGTCGATCGCCATGCCTAGTCCCAGCGTGGATTTGATCTCAGCTTGGTGAGACTGGATCAAGACGCTACCAGAGGCGATCGCAGAAGCGATCGGCTGCACCAAGACTGCCAGATTAACCTGGGTGAGCGGAATGCCCGATCGCTGCCAGTAGAACAAACTCTTGGCACTGAATAACTCCGCCCACATTTGCTTCAGCGCTTCGCCTACCGCTTCTTCACTAGCGGCACAAACCTGCAGCGTGAATAGGCTGGAGCTTTTGAAGCAGGAGTTAGGGTCGCCCGCCAAGAAGCCCAGCCCTGATCCAGGCAGAGACAGCGAGGGCCGAAGCACCACGGAGGTCGATCGCAATACCGCTAGAGCGGCAGCAATTTGAGAGCGCCAGCTTTCTTCCAGGGGATGCGCCTGAAGGGTGGCTCGAATTTGCCTAGCCATCGCTTGAAGCTGCTGGGCATTCTCTAGATCCAGATGCAGCGAGGAGTCGGAGAGGTCTACAAAGTGGGAATCGTACCAGTCAATTTGCTTCAGGAATTGCCGCAAGGCTAGTGCAGACACGACAAATCCTGGCAGGGTAGGATGGCCCTGCTGCAACAACTGGCTCAGGTTCCATGCCTTGTCGCCTACCCACGATCGCGATTCTGGCAGGCGATCGAGCCAGTAGAGGAGATCCACCATGTCAAATATGATTCATATAACTCAATCTTAAGGGTCAGATAGATTCTGCTGATACTTCCTCCGAAGCAAATTTCGGTGGTGGTGTAGAAGGGTGCAAAGTGGGAATTCTAAGCCTGCGTATCAAATCAGGATGGCAGTGCGTTCAATGGGGTTTAATCTACAGAGTTTGTTAAGCCTGGTTCTGGAGGGCAACTGTCCGCTCTGCGGACGATCAACCTCTAATCCTTTCTGCCTGGACTGTCAGCGCCAGGTGCAGCACTGCCAACTAGGGCGATCGCAGCAACTCCAGGCAGGGCAGCCGTCTGTGTTCGCGTGGGGTAGCTATGGCGGCAGCCTGAAGCGGGCGATCTCTGCCTTCAAATATGACAATGCTCCTGACCTGGCTAAGCCCCTCGGTGAATGGATGGCGCAAGCCTGGTTAGCAGCAAATTCTGCCCCAGCTACAGTAATCCCCATTCCGCTCCATGCCAGCAAACAACAGCAGCGCGGCTTCAACCAGGCCGCGCTGCTAGCCGATCGCTTTTGCACGATTGCCCGTCTGCCTCTGGAAGCACAAGGATTGGTGCGATCGCGGGCAACCGAAGCTCAATTTGGCTTGGATAAGCAAGCCCGCGACCAAAATCTGCAAGCTGCCTTCACGCTGAATCAATCCTTGATACACCGCCCTCCCGTCCATCCGGTACTGCTGCTGGACGACATCTACACCACTGGAGCTACAGCGCGATCGGCTATCCAAACGCTGCGCTACCACGGAATTCGAGTGTGGGGCATTGTGGTGCTGGCGAGAACGATCGGAACCTTAAATGCTTAGTTGCACAAATGCTTAACTGCACAAAACTGCTTGGTTACAGGACGTTGTAACTAGAACTTTGTAGACAGAGTAGACAGACAAATCCCAGACGAACGGACCTCCAGGATCCTGTAAGATGCTGGAGGTCTGGCTCCTATCTACCACAGTGCGGGAACTGGGCCAGTTTCAGCAGGCAGGGCTGCCGGAGCTGTTGGCGCTGCTGGAGCTACCGGGGCTGGGGAGTAGAGAGGAGTACGCTCGACCACTGGAAAAGGAGTAGGGGGCGTGTTTAGCACGGTTCTAAGGGATTGATTGAAAGGAGTGGGCACGTCGATCGTCCGCACTACGGGGCCTGCACCTGTCTGCCGTGCCAGGGTTTTCTTATAGGTATCCAGCACGTTTTGCCCATCGCGGCTGATCTGATTTTCGACAAATGGGCCTAGGAGAAACTTCGTTTGACCAAACACTGTGCGGTTGTCGAAGAAATCGCCGCTAGTGGAGAAGTAAGCATCGTCATATTCTGGCAGAACGCCTCTGGAGTCTCCGGGTACGGTCACAACCGTTGAGCCAGGATTGAGAAATACCGGTTGAGCCATGGCCGCGGAAGCAAATAAACTCGCTCCAACGGTGAATCCAACGATCGCGCATTTGCCGCCGATTTTCATACCGTAACTCCTCAAGATTTAGATTAGAACTTGCCTGGTTTAGAACTAAGATCAGGACTGGCTAATGGTGGTACAAACTCGGATTAATTTCTCAATCTGGTTCAGGAATTTGACGCATATCGCCAAGCTGAAGCCCTAGCCTGACCCAATTCTACTCAGCCTGCTCAAATTTATGACACGAAAAACTAGCCAGTCGATCGCCAATCTTGCTCCTCAAGATTTTGTCACGCTAGATTCCGTGGCCCTGCGCCAGCAGCTTTTAGATTTGTTTTGTCAGCTTGCCTATCGCGAGGGCGAGTTTTTGCTCAGTTCCGGTCAGCCTTCTTCTTACTACATCAACGGTAAACAGGTGACACTGCATCCCCAAGGGTGCTTGGCAGTGGGACGGGTGTTGCTGTCTCTGTTGCTAGAAGGAACAGAAGCAGTGGCAGGACTGACCCTAGGGGCTGACCCGATCGTTACTGCCGTTAGCCTTGTGGCGGCCTATGAGGGACGATTCCTACCTGCACTAATTGTCCGCAAGGAAGCCAAAGGTCACGGAACCCGCGCCTACATTGAAGGACTAGACTTACCCGAAGGCACGACGATCGCCGTGCTGGAAGATGTAGTGACGACAGGACAATCAGCCCTCAAAGCAGTGGAGCGACTGCGGCAAGGTGGCTATCAGGTGAATGAAGTCTTGGCGCTGGTTGATCGACAGCAGGGCGGCGCGGAATTTTATGCAGCAGCAGGCTTACCGTTTCGGGCGGTGTTCACGATCGCTGAAATTCAGCAGCGATCGTCGGAATTGCAGGCGTAGGGTTGCCTATTGAGGAAATGCGTTTGTCCAGTTTGAGAGCTTGACCAGCTTAAGAATTAGTGTAGCCATAGCCTCCTATTCAAACCCAACGTCCTAACCTGTCTACAAGCTATGCGTTCACTGCGATCGAGTCTGCTGTGGGTTGAAGCAGGAGTGCTGGGATTTTTCGGCAGGGGCGATCGGCGTGCCGCAGTGGGGACACATTTCGTAGGTTCCGCTTTCCAACCCATGACCTAGCGCCACCCGTTGATCAAACACGAAACATTCGCCCTGCCACAGACTTTCCTCAGCGGGAACTTCTTCTAGATACTTCAGAATGCCGCCCTTGAGGTGATAGACCTCTTCAAATCCCTCCGCTAGCAGGAACGAAGTTGCTTTCTCGCACCGAATACCACCCGTGCAGAACAAGGCAACTTTGCGGTGTTGGGCTGGGTCGAGGTGAGTTCGCACATAGTCAGGAAACTCGCGGAACGATCGCGTTTGTGGGTTTTGGGCCCCCGAAAAACTGCCAATGCGAACCTCTAGCTCGTTGCGCGTGTCGATCACCGCTACCTCTGGGTCGGAAATCAGCGCATTCCAATCCTGAGGAGCAATATAGGTTCCGACCTGCTGGGCAGGGTTCACTTCCGGTAGCCCGATCGTCACAATTTCCCGCTTCAGCTTCACCTTCAAGCGATCGAAGGGCATGGTTTCGGCCGGAGATTCCTTGTGTTCCAAATTGGCCAGACGCGGATCGGAGCGCAACTCAGCCAGGACTGCATTGATGGCGGTGGGCAAGCCTGCGATCGTGCCGTTGATTCCTTCTGGA
>DATNQR010000221.1:0-4642 GCA_036703905.1 Thermosynechococcaceae cyanobacterium | reverse complement strand
CAGCCAGAGCAATTCGGTTAAGAATAGCGCTGAGGTCTTGGGCTTGTTCGGAGTAGCTCTGAAGCTGCTGAAAGACGTGCCGGGAAAGGGTTGTGCAATCACCATCCAGAGCGGGTTCACGCTCTAAGGTCGCGTAAGCATCGACCATTGTTCCTTTCTCCTGGGTGAGTCGGCTTGGGGGATGACTCCGATCGTTCTGATGCCGAAGCTCCCCTGCTTCTATATTAGGAAGGCCTTCGGGGATCGGAGGGGAACTTTAGACGAACTATAGATTAGGCACAGTAGATTGAACTGCACATTGAACTAGAGATTGAACTAGGTGGAGTTTCGGTCATCTCAGCCCTAGCTTTCGTACCCCAGCTTTGTACCCCAGCTTTGTACCCTAGCTCTGCTGCCCTGGCTCAAACGCAGGACAGAAGCCGTCGGGGGTGACTTTGAGTTCAAACAGGGGAGAGATGCCATTCCAGCAGCGCTGGCCGCGGTAATGGCGACAGTTGCCGCAGCAGTTTCGTAGGGGCGAGTTGGCATCGACCCAATCCAGTAGTCGATCGCCCCCTTGTCTCAGGAGTTCTCGCTGGGGCAGACCCCGCAGCACCAGTTCATCGCCCTGCCAGCGTGCTTCGATCAATCCAGTGTCCGCCAGGAGTTGCCAGCGTGGGTCAGCCGTGAGGGCATTGGGTAAGGTGATGGTGACGATCGCGTTGAATTCTGTCAGTTCGCCTTCGTAGCTGGTTTCGGGGGGGGCAGGTTGAATAAAGGTTTCGCCGATCGGGAACTCCACCAGCGCCCCTGGAGCCGGAGAGTGGAGATGGTAGCGGTTGTGCAATTCCTCCAGTCCCGTCAGGTCTGAGAGGTAGCCAGGCGAGCCATGCACAAAAACAACGTGCTGTGGGCGCAGATTGTGGATTAGCTGCGTGGTTCCGGGCCCGTCGCCGTGCTGGGCCAGAAGGTAAGTTTCTGTTAAAGGAGCCTGGAGATCGGTCAGAGGAAATTGCAGGTGGATACGAGGATCTTGGGGGATAAGAATCAGCCAGGAGTCAGGATTGGCGTGGTAGTACTGGCTTAGGTCAGCCCTTTCGCTGGTGAGGACAATGCTGGGCGAGGATAGAAGCGATCGACGATCGTCCTCCAAGCGCCGCACCCGTGGGCGAATTTTTTCGTCCCAGAACAAGGGCTGGTGGCGGGCAAAGTTCTGAACAGAGGTGGGCAGGTGGGGCAGAATTTCCAGGTAGGCATCGCAGCTGGCGGCGATCGCTTCATCCACCCAGATATTAATGTCTCGCCCCGTGAAGTGATGATGGCTTCGCAGCAGCATCAACAACTCTTGAGCGGCTCCGAGGGGAGTAGTAGGCAGGAGAATGGAATAGTTCTCGACGATCGCCCGATGGATGCGTTCGGCCAGTTGGTTTTCTTGCTGGCGGCGGTGAGGATGGCGCGAGGTTCCATAGCTGCCTTCCACAATCAGCACATCGGGCGAAATGCCCCGTAGGTCTTCCAGAGGCAAACCCTCCACCAAACGGGAGTTAGACAGGAAAAAGTCTCCTGTGTAAAAAACGCTGGCGGGTTTGGCAAAGGCAGGGCTGTAGGTCAACAGAATTGCCGCCGCCCCTGGAAGGTGGCCTGCTGGATAAAGCTCGGCGCTCAGCCCATCCAAAAACTCGATCGGAGTTCGCCAGGGTAAAGCCTGACAGATCTGCGAAGCTGATGCTGCCTCTGTCGGCCAGTTCAGCGGCAAAAGCTGCGTCGTGACTTCGCTGGCATAGATCGGCATCTGGGGAAAAGCCTGATGCAGCGCCAGCAAGCCCTTGGCGTGGTCAGGGTGGGCGTGGGTGCACAGCACCAAATCTGCTGGAGGCACAGTCTGACTCAGCAGGGGAGTGAGATCGGTTAATCCACAGTCCAATAGCAGCCGATAGGGCCCAAGCCGCAGCAAAAGGCAAACTCCTTCTTCTGCGTGACCTATGCCGTACGCCAAACATTCCAGTTCACTCACAGTTCAATCCTGTCTCTCTAAGCAAGTCGTTGTGAAAAGTGGGGCCAGAACCAGCCGGCCCTACCCAACGCTTTAGTGAGCAGAACCGTTACCGTGATATTTGTCGGTATTGTAGAAGCCGTTGCGCGTGCCGAAGAACAAACACGCTACGGTAAACACAACGCTCAGAACCACTAAAACTAATTTGACATCCATGTTTTTACTGACTCACTCTCTAAAGATTAGCTGGAGAAATTTGAATTGAATTGGGCAACGATCGCCCCGGATCGGCAATCAGGCTTCCAGAAATTGTAGAACGCCCCTGCTTTGATCCTACTGAATGCTCACATTTTCACAATAAGTCCTGTGGCTAGTTCTCAACCCCAAACGCCTTATCTGGATACGGACTGGCTCTCGCGCCCGTCGATCGCTGTTGCCCCTGACTTGATCGGCTGTGCCCTAGTGCGCCAGATGTCCGATCGATCGCTCTGGCGTGGAGTGATTGTGGAGACTGAGGCCTACGGGCCAGACGATCCCGCTTGCCATGCCTACCGTCGGCGCACGGCCCGCAATTGGGTCATGTTTGGCGAGGCGGGCATGAGCTATGTTTACCTGATCTACGGCATTTACCACTGCTTCAACGTGGTGACGGATGTGGATGGCGTGGCTAGTGCTGTGCTGATTCGTGCCCTGCAACTGGAAACCATTCCGCCTTGGATCGACCCGAAGGAGAAGCTCGATCGCGTGGCGGCCGGGCCAGGCAAACTCTGTCGCGCCCTCCAGATTGACCTGAGCTTGACCGCACAGCCCCTCTTGCCCGATCGTCCCCTGTGGCTGGAGCCACGTCCACCAGAGTTTCAGGAGAAGCTGGAGCAAGAGACGATCGACCTGACCCAAACGACCCGCATCGGGCTAACTCAGGGAGTCGATTTGCCCTGGCGTTGGTATCTGACCCATTCTGCTGCCGTTTCCAAGCGCGTGACGATCAAGCCAGCGTCGTAAATTAAGCTAGTTTTCTGGAAGCAGCCATCCCTTTATAACGATTAAGAGCCAGAAAATTTGAAACCAGCCTACTACGGCAAGCGTAGATGCTAAGCCCTCATTAATGTCCTCGTTAGCTGTTCTACCTGCTGCATCTAATACAAATATAAAACCAGGGGGAAAAGAGATTGCATAGAGTGGAGACATTAGGTATAGCACTGCGAATGCAACAGTAGGTAAACCAAGCAGCACAGGCAGAATCCAGATGATGAGAGCAGTTCTCTGTCTACTCTTCGCAGATTTCAAGCATCCGTAGATTAAAGCAGGAACACATTAAAAAGGGAATAGAAAAGTTGCGTAGCCAATGATTCTGAAGCATATTTTTTCAACTCCTAGCTGACCTGCATAGTTAAGAATTAGAGCATTAGGGATGTGAGCATCTTTTAGCTGATTAATGTTAACTGCAATAGCTCCTCTAGCAAAGTCTGCATAAGCAAGAATCGTTGCCTGATGAAGACTGAGTAGGAGAACAGCGCTGAACAACCAGAACAGCCTGGAGTCTGTGGTGAACGAAGGCTTCACGGACTGGCGCTGAGGCATTTTCATCCCATGTCACATTGGCTCCCAGCTTTCCCAGTTCTGTTCAAGGAAATACAGTAGCTCCTGGTTCAACTTCCAATCTTTATTAAGCCCTGTTTCTTACGGGCAGCGATCGCCCGTAGGCGAAACTGCTTTGAGGGGACGAAGGTGATGCCGCGTCGAGCGGGCTGTACTGTTCCCCTAGTATCTAGCACCAAGTCGTAACTCAGCAGCACTGTCGCTAGCACCAGCTTCATCTCGTACAGAGAAAACGCCGCGCCAATGCAGCTACGCACACCGCCGCCAAAGGGCAAGAACTCGTAGGGAGTGAATTTTCGCTCCAGGAAGCGATCGGGCTGAAATCGCTCAGGATTAGGATAGGTTTCTGCTCGACGGTGAGCGGTGTAGATGCAGGGGATCAGGATGCTTCCTGGTTCAAATTGGCGACCGTCGATTTGCACGGTTTCTTTGACCTTGCGGGGCTGGGAAATCAGCGCGATCGGATAGACTCGCAGCGATTCCTTGCAAACTGCGTTCAGGTAAGGTAGCTGGGTCAGCCGATCGGGATCGGCTGCTCCGTCAGCGAGTTCTGTGAGGAGGCGATCGTGAATTCCTAAATCTGCGTGAACCCAATAGAACGCCCACGCCAGCGCCGAGGCCGTCGTCTCGTGCCCCAGCAGCAGCAGCGTCATCAGTTGATCCCGCAGTTCACGATCGCCCATGCCCTGCCCGTTTTCATCTTGCGCCGCCAGCAGCAAACTCAGAATATCTGTGCCTGATCGATCTGTTTGCCGCCGCTCCTGGATCTCCGCCAGTATCAGCGCATCGATTTGCGCCATTTGCCCTAGGAAACTGCCCCACGGACTCCATCGACCAAAATTTCGCTGTAACACCGGGAAGAAAAATTGGCTGGAATAGAGTGACGACGTAACGGATTCCAGCAGCGTGTTCAGCAGTGCTTTCAACTGCTCGTAGCGCGGCCCTGGCTCCATGCCGAACACCACCCGCAGAATCACTTGCAGGGAAATCTCGGAGGTGTAGTGACGGATCGAGAAGAATTGATGCAGGGGCAAATCTGCCATTACCTGGCGGGTAATCTCGCAGATCAGC
>DATNQR010000220.1:0-11168 GCA_036703905.1 Thermosynechococcaceae cyanobacterium | reverse complement strand
AATTACTGTGTGGGGGTAGGTTTGTGGCTGGCGCGGTGGTGAAATCGTTCTGCATACGGCGGGGAACACACGATCGATGACGCTGGGGCAGGCATGGGGACAGAAAAGGTAGATTGAAGCGCTGGTAGATTGGGACATCCTGCTTTCAACTGGAGTGTAGGCAGAAACCTGATGCGATCGACAAGGGTGATATCACCCTTGTCGGTTAAAAACTTGATAAAAAACCTGACGGTTACTTTAAGGATGAGTTCAAAAGTTTGCTGTTTTTTCCTGACATTGCTCTGAGTTGCCCTGTTTCGTCCTGACGTTGCCCTGATATTGTTGCCTTGCGGCTCGGACGATCGCCGTAGAATAAGAGCCTAGTCTTCCCCTTTCAACTTGCCATGACTCCCCTCCAGTCGGGTGCTTATCAAAGCAAGATCTTGAGTGCTGCTGTGCGGCAGACCCGCCACTGGGTTGAGCAAGGTCAGATAGCCCTGCGACGACTCAGAACTGCGGCCACCTGGGGAGCGCAAATCCTACTCTATCCTGCCTACGTTGCGTTCCAAACCGTTCGCCTGTCCGCAGTTAAGGTGCGCCAAGGGCTAGAGCTAGGCCTTCCCATTTTTCGCCGATCGCTCCGATCTCACCTGTCGTCCCCACCGCCGTCGATCGTCCCCACTGCCGATACGCCTCTCCAGCAAGCTTTGGAGACGATTCAGGAATTCACGCTGCCCGTGCTTTTGCCTGTGGCTTTGCCGATTCCTAGAGTCGATCGTTCTAGTGGCATCGTCACTAGCGCAGTTTCAGCCTTAAGAAAACTTTGGCCGCGATCGATCAGCCCGGAATTGGCAGAGATAGACTGTCTTACTCTTATTCCTACTCCTGCATCTACAGTAGGGATTCGGGGCGTAGCAAGCCTGTTGGAAACTCGATCGCTGGTGCTGGTCACTCACCAAAACGAGATTCTAGACATTCTGACTCCGGCCCAGCAAATGCAATTGCGTGATCGCATAATTGGTGCAGTTGCCGACTATAGACGCTATCTAAAGACCCAGACTCGACCCCTGCTAGCCAGTTCCAGAGCATTAGTGCGAGCTGTGCAGCCCCTCTGGAGGGGGGCACGATCGCAGTTCCGGTTCCTAGTGGCGTTGCTGTATGCCATCGCCCACACCTTCCTTCAAATGGCAGTGCGGTCTGCGATCGTGCCTCAGCTCGCGGGGGCTGATCAGAAAATTCTCCCTCTGTCCCTGACGGCAGATTTGCCAATTCAGCAGGCTCTACAGCTCGTGGAGCAGTTTTCTCTCCCCGCCGCTTCCGGTTACATTCGCGGTGTCGCCTGCCAGCGAGACACCCGATCGCTCGTCCTTGTCACTGACCAAAATCAAATCGTGGATCACCTGAGCGAGGCACAACAAGTCCTTCTGCGGCGGCGCATCACTTGGGACACAGCCCACTACGGGCGCTATCGGCAGATCCGGCAGCAGGCTCATCATGCTTTTGCCCGCTTGCAGACGGATGATCGCGCTCGGCATTGGCTCCCGCCTGTGCGCGAACTGCGGCGACTGATGGCGTGGATGCAGAGGAGTCCCGTGGCGATCGCTATCAACCTGTTTCAGGAAGCCTCCCTAGTGATAACTCCGACGATCGAGGTAACGACGATCGCATCGCCGCGCCCGATCGCTTGGCTGATGCCCGTGTTGGAGTGGGCGGTGGCTCCCTCAGTGAACGTAGCATCTCTCGAACCGCCGGATTGGACTCCTCGGATGATCTCTAGCACGGGAGCCATGGAGCCATCCCGCCAGGGCAGCACTGCCCATTCCCCAGACTACATCGAAGCTCAGGCAACGCTGCTGGGCTATGTGCAAACGCCGATCGAGTCCGCGTTGCGGTGGCTTGATCGCTGCCTGCTGTGGCTAGAGCAGGCGATCGTTCAGATTTGGCGCTGGCTACAGCAAAAGTTTTGAACCAATTTAGGCAGATCTAAGGAAACAAAAGGGAACGAAGGACAACGGGCTGCGTCGGAGCTAACCAGCCTGGCTAAACCTGAGTCAGCAAAAAGGGAACAGCAGGTCTGTATGATGGTGAGAGCGATCTTGTCGTCCTTTAGGCAGAGACGCTGCTGTTTGATATCCCCTGGAGATAGCGCCATGATCACGCTCAAAATTATTGTTTACGTTGTCGTTGCCTTTTTTGTCGGTATCTTTGTCTTTGGGTTTTTGTCGAATGACCCTGCCCGGAACCCCAACCGTCGGGATCTTGAATAGCGTCAAGCCTCGGCTCCCGCTCGTCGCTTCCCACCTGGGCTTGGGGCAGTGGTTCACGCTACTGCCCTCTCTTTTTGCTCTTGCAATTTTCTAGAATTGCTCTGCGTCGTTTTGCTGAAGTATGCCCTATTTGGTCTCGCCCCCTGCTCCGCCCCCCATTGTTGCGCCTAGCTGCGAGACTGCTCGTTGCTCTCAATTGTCTTCTGTGGTGTCTCAGCCGGAGCGATCGACGGCTCCCAAGAGTTCTCCGTCTCTCCTGACCGTAACGGAGTTTAGTAGCCAAGCTGGAGAGCATCGTGCGGATTTGCTGGAGCCTGCCTCAGCCGAATCTCCTTCCCAGACTGAATCTTCCCAGACTGGATCTATCGCTGCTCCAGAACCTGCTCGATCGACGCCAATCGCTCCGGCTCCCCAGCCTACGTCCCAGTTCTCTGTTTCAAACCGTGCGGCGCTGCCTCCGTTTGCCTCCACTGCTTCAACTGTTGAATACGACCTCAATGGCGCGGATAGTAAGCTGACGCAATCAGGGGAAACGGCAGTACTGCGAGAACTAAACCAGGCGATCGACTGGGGGGGAGTTTGGGGAGATTTTAGCGCTTTGAGATACACGCCTCGGAAAGCGGGTGGATCGGCGATCGCTCAGGTTCTCCCCGATCCTGATGAGGAAACGCCGATTCTCCTGCCAGTGCAGCCGGTTCCTCCAACCGGCCCAACTTTGCCTCAGACTCCCTCAACTTCGCCTCAGACTCCCTCGACTCCGCCTCAATCCCCAGTTGACCCTCAGTCTCCTGCTGTACCATCTGTCCCGCCGTCAGCTCCTGTCCCCGCCCCCACTTTGCCGCCTGGAGTCGCTGCAATTATTGAGCTAACCGCCGATCGTCAGACCTACGACTCCCAGCGCCAGATCTTCACCGCAGAAGGACGAGTGCTGATGCGGTTTCAGGGAGCGCTCTTGGACACCGATCGTCTTCAGGTGAACCTAGCTAATCGGTTGGCGGTGGCGGAGGGCAGTGTGGCCCTGACCCGTGGCAATCAAGTTTTGCGGGGGCAACGCCTTGAGTACAACTTCGTCCAGGGCAGTGGCACGGTGCTGAAGGCCACGGGCACGCTGTTTCTGCCCAGCACGAGTACGGATCTTTTGATTCCTCTGGGCAACGACATCAGCGCCGAATCCACAGTGGGCCGCCCAACCAGCGATCGCATCAGCGCCGCCCAGCCTGTGCAGGGCGTGACCAGCTCAGGCGGCATTTCCACCTCGATCGGCGTGGGGCGCGATGTCAACCGGATTCCTGGCGCATTGCCCACAGGAGGAACCATCCGCCGGTTGCGCTACGAAGCCGATCGGGTGGACTTTACCCCAGAAGAATCGATCGCCACCAATATCCAGCTCACCAACGACCCCTTCTCGCCACCAGAACTGGTTCTCAAAGCCGATCGAGCTAAGATAACCCGAGTCGCTCCCCTACGGGATGAACTCCGGGCCACTCGTCCCCGCTTGGTGTTCGACCAACGCTTCACTTTGCCGATTCCCTTAACGCGCCTAGTGTTCAACCGGGAGGAACAACCCCCGCCGCTCGTTCAGTTCGGCTACGATTCCACGGAGCGGGGCGGACTGTTTGTTGAGCGGACTTTCACGGTGCTGTCCACGCCCAGCGTTAGATTGACGATCGCACCCCAATTTCTGATTCAACGCGCCTTCACTCAGGGCGATGGCCTGCTGAGTTCCACCAGTTTTGGTGTGAGGGCAAAACTGCGGGCCATCGTCAGTCCCAGAACTACCATTAGCGGCCGATTCGATTTACCCACTCTGAAAGCGTCGGAATTTGGCGACGAGTTGCGGGCCAGCCTCCGGGCGCGGCAATTCATCGGAACGCACCAGTTGGCAGTGGAGTACAGCTATCGCGATCGATTATTCAACGGCTCTCTGGGCTTCCAAACTGTGCAGACCAGTCTGGGGGCAATTCTCACCTCACCTCAGATTACCCTGGGGCAGACGGGCATCACGTTGACCTACCAGGCGGGCTATCAGTTCATCAATGCCACCACCGATCGCGCTGATTTGCTGAAGTTTGATCGCAAAAACGATCGAACTAATCTCAGCCGTTTTCAGGCATCAGCAGCTCTGACTCGCGGGTTTCTGCTGTGGAGCGGCCGAGCGCTGCCTGCAACCCGTGAGCAGGGCTTGAAGTATACGCCCGTCCCGGTTGTGCCCTACGTGTCGCTGGGGGTTGGTCTCACTGGAGTCTTCAGCGCCTACGGAAACCGCGAAACCCAGAGAAATCTGCTGGCTGGGATAGGGTTGGGCGGTCAGTTTGGCAATTTCTCTCGCCCCTTTCTGGACTACACTGCCTTCAATATCAGCTACAACCAGGTGGTTCGGGGTGGCGATTCTCCGTTCCTATTCGATCGCATTGTGGATAACCGCATTCTGTCTTTGGGTCTCACCCAGCAGATCTATGGCCCGTTCCGCTTCACCATTCAAACGGCGATCAATTTGGACACTAGGGCAGCCATTACCACAGACTACATTCTGGAATACAGCCGCCGCACCTATGGGATCATCCTGCGCTACAACCCCACTCTGGCGATCGGTTCCCTCAATCTCCGCATCAGCGACTTCAACTGGACGGGTGGCTCCGAGCCGTTCTCTGGAGTCAACGTTACGCCAGTGGAAGGCGGTATTATTCGGACACTAGACGATTAACTCAGGTAGATGTCTGGCTTGGTAAATGTCTGGTCTGGAGTTGCAATAGCGATCGATCGCCAAAGGTCGTCTGTCAGAATTGAGTGGCATTTAGCGCCATTTATGCTCGGCGGTAAGCTTGATAGTGACAATCGCTTGATCGTTCCGTCATGGCTTACGATCGATCCTTATAATAGTTAAGGAAGCGCAACATAGCGCCGCAGACCCGTAGCTCACCGATCGCACAGAGGAATTGTTCACCGATGGCAATGCTCGAAACGAAGACTGAACCAATGGTGTTGAATATGGGGCCGCACCATCCCTCAATGCACGGAGTCCTGCGGCTGATCATGACGCTGGATGGGGAAAACGTCATCGACTGCGAACCCGTCATCGGCTACCTGCATCGGGGCATGGAGAAGATTGCCGAAAACCGCACCAGCATTATGTATGTCCCCTACGTTAGCCGTTGGGACTATGCGGCCGGAATGTTCAACGAAGCCGTCACTGTCAACGCCCCCGAAAAGCTTGCTGGGATTCCAGTCCCCAAACGCGCCAGCTACATTCGCGTCATCATGCTGGAACTCAACCGGATTGCCAACCACCTGCTCTGGCTTGGGCCCTTCATGGCGGATGTGGGCGCTCAAACTCCCTTCTTCTACATCTTCCGAGAGCGGGAACTGATTTACGACCTGTGGGAAGCCGCAACAGGCTACCGCATGGTCAACAACAACTACTTCCGCATCGGCGGACTGGCGGCAGACCTGCCCTACGGCTGGGTGGACAAGTGCGTTGATTTCTGCGACTACTTCGACCCGAAAGTGGATGAGTACGAGCGGCTGATTACCGATAACCCGATCTTCCGTCGCCGCGTGGAAGGTATTGGCACGGTTAGCCGTGAGCAAGCGATCAACTTTGGTCTGTCCGGCCCAATGCTGCGCGCCTCTGGGGTGCAGTGGGATCTGCGGAAGGTGGATCACTATGAGTGCTATGACGACTTCGATTGGGATGTGCAGTGGGAAACCGCAGGTGACTGTTTTGCCCGCTACATTGTGCGAATTCGGGAGATGCGGGAGTCAGTGAAGATCATCCGGCAGGCGATCGCTGCCCTTCCTGGCGGTCCCTACGAAAACCTGGAAGCCAAGCGGATGATGGAAGGGGCTAAGTCTGAATGGGGTGGGTTTGACTACCAGTACATCAGCAAAAAAGTTGCGCCCACCTTCAAAATTCCCAAAGGCGAACACTACGTCCGCGTGGAAAGCGGTAAGGGCGAACTGGGTATCTTCATCATGGGTAACGACAACGTGTTACCGTGGCGCTGGAAGATCCGGGCGGCTGACTTCAACAACCTGCAAATTCTGCCTCATCTCGTGGTCGGCATGAAGGTGGCAGATATTGTGACCATTCTGGGCAGCATCGACATCATTATGGGATCGGTCGACCGCTAATCTTTTCCCTCAACTCACTCTTGAAGGCAAGCTTCGGCTTGCCTTTTTTGTGGCGCTGCGACAATTCTGCAACATACTCTGACCTAGCTTCCCTTATTCACTACAATCAAACACGAATGTTCAGCAGGAAGCAGTGATGGGCTTGCCATTTGTTCTAGATGTGGCGATCGGATTGGTGTTCATCTACTTGACTTTAAGCCTGCTGGCATCGGAGATTCAAGAGCTAATCGCTACGCTATTGCAATGGCGGGCCAGGCATCTACGGGACGCGATCGAAGTGTTCTTGGCAGGTGGGGTAAACAGCCGATCGGCAGAAGTTCAACAGTTGGTGGTCAAGCTCTACGACGATCCACTGCTGAAGAACATCAATCAAGAAGCTAAAGGGCTGCTGACGGGTTTGGCTCGACAGTTCTCGCGCCTGTTTCCAGGCAACCACAAGGGAGCATTCGGCAGAAATCGATCAACGGGCCCTTCTTACATCGCGCCGGAAACTTTTGCAACTTCTTTACTCGAACAGTTAGGGTTAGCAACCTTAGCGCAAAAGCTAACAGAAGTACGACTAGAAGAGTTTAAAGACCGGATTCTAAATCAGATTGAAGCTTATGGAAAATCTAATGTTCCAGATTTTCTAGATGAGGTCAGTGAACACGGCAGAAACTTCAAAAACTTAAGGGATGAGTATCAAGAAGTTCTGGACGACTTTAAGAGAGAGAAGCTGGTTTTAATCACGGCGATCGAGCGATTGGGAGAGAACTTCAGTGCTTACATTACAACCTATCCAATTCCGCCGAACGAGTTACCCTCAAGCGCTGATCAGCAGCTTATATATTTTGCTAAGCGATTGCGATCGTTCAAGCTCAGTGTATTTGGTGAGAAGAATGAGCGGGCGCTGCGCTCTGGAGGACTGCGCCCTAGCTTAATCGAGATTGCTGAATTGGTAAATCGATCGAGCAGCCCTTACAAAGCAGTTGAGGCGGCTTACCAAACCATTAAAGCGCAAGGTAAAGAAATCGAGAAACGGATCAATCCTGAACTGGAAAAGAAGCTTTTGGAGGAATATCCAGACGTAATTGAACAGCAGTTAATGCAGCGAGATGTGGAGTTAGCTGGAGAACAGCCCCAGACCAGTGGAGCATTGGGAACGATCGAGCAACAGTTAAAAAAAGATTATCCTGATGCTTTCCGACACATTGAATCTTCGCTACGTCGCAGCAACCAGAAGCTATTCAAAGCTAAAGCAAACCATCCATATCGCCGTAAGCGTAGAGGAATGAAAGCAACGGAAAGCTGGGTGGGCAAGCACTGGCAGGAGTTTATCCATAACGACTTGACAGGGCTTCAAGGACAACGACGACGCTTGATCGATCGCGTGTTCAACCAATTGGATGATAGGGAACAACGCGTATTCATCTCAAAGATCCTAGAGACGCTATCAAGCCAAGAACGGGCTGAAATGATGGACGGCGCTCTAGTAGTTTTGGACAGCGAAGATCGACATTTGCTAGTCGATCAAGTGTGGGCGCTGATTGCTCAAGATACCAACCAGAATAACGAGAACCTGCCGCCTCTGACCGAGGAACATCGAGTGGTCTACAACCACTATCAAACCTACAAGTTGATTCAGCAAATCCTGAACCAGCTACCAAGCTCTGTTCAGGAAAGCTTTGCGATTTTAGCGCGGCGGGCCCAGACGCGAGTGCAGCAAACTGAAAATGATATTAATCAATTCCGCCAGGAAGTAGAGTTGTGGTTCGATCGATCCATGTCTCGTTCTTCGGGAGTCTACAAACGCAACGCGAAAGGTGCAGCACTACTAATTGGCTTGATGTTAGCAATTGGTACTAACTCAGATACGTTCTATATGATCGATCGCCTCTCCAGCGATCAGAACTTACGGCGAGTAGTGACAGAGCAAGCGATTAAACTTAGCCCAATTCCTATAGCTTCTCCGAATACTGACGACACTTCAAGCGAACGTCAGCAGCAGCTCAAAAACATCAAGGCAATTACTGACGCTGCCCTGCAAGAAATCTCGCTCCCGATCGGTTGGAACCCAATCAATTTGAGCCAGCAACTAGGCTGTCAGGCAATTCCTGATGAGCCCGATTCCAAGCAATGGAAAACGCTAGTCAATTGTTGCTTGCCCGAAGTCGGTAGAGCACACTGGAATTCACTGCCGCGTATTTTGTTGGGTTGGCTTGTAAGCGGGATTGCAATCTCGATGGGTGCACCTTTTTGGTTTGATTTGCTCGGCAAAATCGTCAATGTTCGCAATTCTGGCGGCAAGCCTCCATCTCCCGCAGGCGAACTGCCCAAGACTAATAATCCTGAATAGATATTTCTTTCGCTAGGGCAGGTTGAAGCTGGACAGAAAACTCCAGGAACTTGAGATCCCGCTGGTCAGTTGGGGAAGCCTAAACTACATAGCCGCCCTTGAACACCATCCGATCGACGATCAAAGACAAGCCGTAGGAAGCACGAGAAGTAGAAACTTAACCCTCCAAAAGGATTCCATGTCTTCTCCCAACAATCCCAATCGGCAAGAAAAAATTCGAGAGCAGGAACAGTTAGCTCGGCTACGCAAACTAGAGGCGGAGATCAATCAAACTCCAGCCACCAAACCTCAGGAGCCTAGAAGATCTCTTCAGCAGCTCAGGAAAGCGATCGAGGTAGCGAAATTTTTTGGAATTGTTATTGCAATTATTGTGTCCCTACAGTTTGGCCTCTGGCTGGTCCAGATGATCCTGATTGGGGGAGTTGCCTGGGTGATCTACAAGCTTCTCTTCAGCGACGATCGCTCTAATCTCTGAACTAAATTTTGCAGACGTTGCTGATAAAGGGAACGAATAGCCCTCGCCTACTAGATTAGCAACGTTTGCCTGTGCTTACTTAAGCTTATTGCGCTTACTTGAATAGACTGCTGATGCTGACTAATCAAAGTAGAGCCGATCTTGATTAGTCAAAGTAGAATAGCGTCACAATTTTTCGCTGATCTTCAGCTTCCTTGCAGGTCGTCAGCAGCGTTTGGCTATCGTGAAAAGCAAAGCAGATCAACTGCTGGCAGCGCGAGACAATCTCCTGATTGCACAAAGCACTAGCCTCAGCCAGCGAGATGGAATTGCTGCTGGGGTTTTCCACCAAATGCATCACCTGTTCCAACTGTTCGCGGGATTCGCGGGGCTGGCGATCGAGTCCCTGGGGCAGAATCACTGTAAGTAAAGTTGGATCAGCTCGGAGTGCCCCTCGGATGGCGGCAAAATTTGTCCCCGTTGCGCCGGAAGTGATTAGCCGATTCCCCTCTAGAACCAGGGCATAGCTCATCATTTCAATCAGATTCTGGTGGGTAATCGGCACATGGCGCGAACCCAACAAAGCAATGCGCTTAGAGCCTGTCTGCTGGATAGTGGCAAGCTCTTGGAGGAAATCGTCAACTTTAGGTAGATCAATGGATTGACTCAAAGATCGGGATCGCACTGAACAACCCAAATATATTAGCAGACGCGGTAACGCTTAAAGCGGCCCATCGCTCTCCCATTGACGATCGCCAAAAGAGTTTCGCAATGCCTCGGAGAACTTTGGACGAGTTAAGCTGAATCTGAACCTGCTCACGACTCCAGATGATTCAGACTATCCCTCGGACAGTTTCCAGACCCCAGCCCGCTTGGGCAAAGGCAATCTTGACCAAGCCGATCGAGTTCGATCGCACTCCGCTTCCTGTCTTGGCGGGAACGGTTCCGATCGGGCTGCGCGGATCACTCTACCGCAACGGAGCAGCCCGTCTAGAGCGGGGCGGGCAACGGGTGGGGCACTGGTTTGATGGAGATGGCGCAATTCTCAAAGTTGAGTTCACGCCGACGGGCGCAACCGGGCTGTTTCGCTATGTGCAAACCGCAGGCTACCAGCAAGAAGAGCAGGCGGGAATGTTTCAGCTATCTGGCTATGGAATGCTGCCGCCGGGTCAGTGGTGGCAGCGGTGGGGCAAGGGCTTGAAGAACGCTGCCAATACCTCCGTTATCGCCCTGCCGGACAAGCTGCTGGCTCTATGGGAAGGTGGGCCGCCCCACGCGATCGACCTGGAAAGCCTGAGCACTTTGGGACTGGACGACTTGCAAGGACTAGAAAACTTGCCCTATTCCGCCCATCCAAAAGTCGATCCAGCGACAGGAGACATATTTAACTTTGGAGTGAGCTTAGGCGCAAAGGCACGGCTCAACCTCTACCGCAGTGATCGCACAGGCCAGATCCGCCAGAAAGGGTCGATCGACCTGCCCGGATTGCCCGTGATTCACGATTTTGTGCTGGCGGGGCGCTACCTGGTTTTCTGCATTCCCCCGGTGCGCTTAAATCCACTGCCGATTCTGGCTTACCTCAAGACCTACAGCGATGCATTGCATTGGCAGCCGGATCTGGGAACAGAAATTATTGTGGTCGATCGTGCCAGCCTGGAAGTCGTTAGTCGCACCCAGACGGAACCGTGGTATCAGTGGCATTTCGGCAACGGTTACGAATTAGCAGATGGCTCTGTGGTTCTGGAAATTGTGCGCTATGCCGATTTTCAGACCAATCAGTTTCTTAAAGAAGTGGCGAGGGGACAAACCCAAACCTTTGCTCCTGGATCTTTCTGGCAACTGCGCCTCAATCCACAGACGGGTAAAGTGCTGGAGATGCAGCAGATTCTCGATCGTCCCTGCGAGTTTCCGATCGTCCCCACCGCTGCCGTTGGTCAGCCCCACCGCGACACTTACCTGAGCCTGCACCGCCAGGGTGTAGAAATGCAGCAAGAACTCTTCG
>DATNQR010000219.1:0-2300 GCA_036703905.1 Thermosynechococcaceae cyanobacterium | reverse complement strand
AGTTGCTGGCTTTAACCAGTCAGAAGTTCGCAGCACCAGAGTGAGCTGTGCATCTCCTAAATCCTGATACTGAATCTCTTTAATAGCACAGGTGTAGTCCCAACCCGTGGCTTCGGTTACGATCTTCTCGATCGCCTCTTCCAGGGTGCGCGTGTTCACGCCTTTAAGCTTGATGTTGGAATCCATTAGGTTGGGCGGATGAAAGAACTTGAGAAACTAAAATCTGCTGAGAAGTCCAGTAAATTTCAGGTGAATCCCGCTCACCAGTAGAGTCGTCGGACTTCGACCCAACTATTGTACTAGACCGTCGTTTGGCATGAGCATTGCCCTTGCTCTGCTGAGTTTGTTGAACTACTTGTCAATATTGTCAATATCGATCGCACTCAGTCTGGGTCTGCATCCTGCTGAGAACATTGCTGGCGCTAGAGAAACCCGAAGTGCTGCAATCCTTCTAGAATTCCGGCAGCACAGAATGCCTGGGACAGGTAGCGCCGATCGGGGTTGGGGTGAGCTTGATGCCAGCGCAGCAGCTCAGGCATAGCGTTGCCGACGATGATGCCGAACTCAGATCGATCGACAAACAGCGCTAGATCATTTCCTGAATCTCCACAAGCGATCGTTGCTTCTGGAGGAAAGTCGAGAACTTGCCGTACAAAGGTCATCGCTCGGCCTTTGTTGGCCAGGCGTGGCAGAATGTCTAGATCTTGCTCACCACTGTAGATCACCTGCGCGTCCAGACCGCGATCATGCAGCAACGCTTCCAGTTGGGGCACAACTTCCACAGCGGCTTGAGGAGTCAAAAAATAGCTAACCTTAAACGGGCGCTGCTCAGAATCAGCTTGGGGAGTCAGGTCAGCAAACTGGGAAGCGCAGGCGATCGCGAGATCTCGATCCCAGTTCTGGGTCAGCTTTTCTGACCAAGAAGCGTCCGGTGTGGTGCTGTCACCTGAATACACCTCTGTTCCCACTGCACACACCAGCAAATCTGGGGCCAGCAAGGTGCGTTCGGTGGTCAGTTTTTGGTAGCTAGTGCGCGATCGCCCTGTGGAATACACCAGCTTGGAGCCGTGTTGCCGAAGGTGCGTTAGCTGATGGTTGAGTTCTGCAAGGGCTGCATCATCCCCCACCAGCGTATTGTCCAAATCTGTGATCAGCAGGAAGGGCTTCACGGAACTCTCTGAGATAGAACTGAGATAGAACTTTTGAGATAGAACTACAGCGATCGCTAGGAATTTTTGCCCATTTGAGCTAAGAGGTGCTGGCCTTTGTCGCGCTGCACACCGGGAATGATGGTCATCTCGCCTCTAGCAAGATCGGCATGAATATCAGGTGCAGTTAAGCCTTTAACGACCTGCTGCTCCTCGTTGGCATCCTCCGTTAGGGCTGAGTAGACCACTCGCTTGATGCCCGCGATCGACAGGGCAGACATACACATCAGGCAGGGTTCCAGCGTACTGTACAGGGTCAATTTTTCCCTCTCTGCATCGCTCAGGTCAGCCATGCGATCGGCGGCACTGTGCAGCACCACAATTTCGGCGTGGTTAATTTGGTCTTTGGTTTCCTCATAAGCATTATGCCCGATCGCGAGCACTTCGTCATTCCAGGCCAGCAGAGCACCCACTCCGGCTTTGCCCTGATCGATCGCGCTCTGGGCCTCAGCGATCGCCTGAGCCATCAATTGCTCATCTAGTTCAGTCGGTTTCTCGATGCTCATGTGTACTTACAGTAGTTTCTCAAAACTATTTATAGTTTTGAGCAGGAGAAGTCAGTTTGGGTCTACCTTCCAGAAGATTTTTGCCGCAGCCTGACAGGTTTCAGCTTGTAGACAATCTCTCAGATCAGGCTGGGAGGAATAGCGCCCTATCTTTGTTTAGTTGAAGAAAAGAGATAGCATATTGAGCAAATCATACTAGGCAAAATAGTACGAACGTCTCCTCCAGATTTAGCCGCAGAAAGGCTCTGTTTGGAAAATCCGTGCTATCTTTTGCTTTCTGAAGCAGACAGCGCCGCCCAATCGCTGCCTGACTCTACTTCAGAGCGATCGCCTTTGATGAGTCCTACCTTCTGCGGCAATGTCAGATAATGTCAGATATTGATTTTCATCCCCTCTTCACGCAACTGCAAACCCGCTACCCCACCAGCAGTCTGCTCACAGAATTGCTGCAAATTCACGACGGACACTTTGTGGTACGCGCCCTAGTGCAGGTTGGCGAGGCGACCCTCGTGACCAGCATGGCAGCCGCAACAACGATCGAGCAGGCTGAAGATCAGGCCCGCTCCCGCGTCCTCAAGCTTTTGGG
>DATNQR010000218.1:0-5025 GCA_036703905.1 Thermosynechococcaceae cyanobacterium | reverse complement strand
CGAGGGGCGGTAGAGCCTGGCCCAGTACCTCAGGAGTCGCAGGGATCAGGATGGGTCAGGTTCCAGCTTGGCATCCTAGATACAGGATCGGGGCTTGAGTCGCAGTAAGGTGACGGCATCGATGTGAACTGGTTCGATGCTGAGTTCAGTAGTCATTTGAAGAACGCTGAATCAATCTCAGTGAATTCACCTAAAATGACAAAAGCGCTGCTTGTGAGCGCTCGATTCTTCAGGGTGGCATGGACGCGACGAAATAGGTTTAGGGAAAGCCACCTGGTTGAGGGAAAACTTTTGCTGAAATTTGCTGGAAGGCTTCTACCGTGGGCCGTTGCTTTAGGGTTGTTGGTGGGCGCTGGAGAACAACTACCCGCTCAGGCTGAAGGGAGCCGGAGTCTGTTTCCGACGAACACTGGGTTCAGGGCCAACCTAGAGTGGCGGACGGGTTTTTATCTAGGCCAACTGCGGCGGCGCACCTTGCTGCGGGTATTTGCCCGTCAGAACGAGGCAATTCTGCTGGGTTCCAGCACGATCGGCGTGAACAACGGGGACATTCTGGTGTTCAATCCTAATCTAGTTCCCTTTAATCCCGTGGGAAATGTCCCCATCCCTGGCAATCCCTCGTTTCGCTGTAGCGACCAACGGGCTGTAACAAACAACCCAACTCAAGGAGTCATCAGCAACCGCACTCAGGAATTGGCCGGGCCCGACACCTTCCCAGGAGGAGGCGTGCCCAATGGCTATACGCCCTGCTTCTACACAGCGCCCGAAACAGGGATCTACACCGTCGTCATTTTAGGCCCCGCCGGAGACAACAGCAATTCGGAAACCGCACCCACGGGCAACCTTGATTCAATACAGACTGGCGCAGATCAAAACACGAGCGTCGCTGCTTGGGACGTGACCGTTCGGAGCGACTTGACTTCGCCGATCGACCTTCTCGGTCGCCTGTTCACGTTCTATCTCAGCCTATTCACCGGAGCTAACAATCGCCCGATCTCGTCCACTATCTTCGCCCTGACCACCGACGGCTACCTCTACCAAACTGGGCTGAACGGCGTTGACCCCAACGGTTTTGCCGCCTATGGCAACCGGACTGGCTTCCTGGACAGCGATGGCGTTACGCCGCTTAACCGAGATCTAGTGGCTACGAACGATGAACTGTCTGACCCAGCCGGTGGCATCACCATTCCTTTGCCAGAGTTTCCCTTGTTCTTCAACCGTCCTGATCCAGGGGCGATCGCCGCGTTGGGAATTCCTCTGGCTCCCGTTGCTCCTGAGGTGACGGCCAATAGTTTCCAGTTCAACGGCAACTTGGGCGCAAACAACACGCTAGTGCAATCGGGGGGCAATTTTGTCTACTCTGCCAATGTGGATCACGTCTACGAACTGGTGATCAGTCGAGATGGCATCAACTTCGACCCCACCGCACCCCAAAATCGGGTGCTTCGTGGCTCGCGATCGCGGGGTGCAGCGACGATCGCTTGGGATGGACTGGACAACGTTGGTACGCCATTTCCCGTGGGAAACAACTATCAGTCTCGTCTGGTGGTTCGCACAGGGGAGTATCACTTTCCGTTGCTGGATGTGGAGAACAGCACCCTCGGCAGTCCGTTCTATGAGCTGCTGAATCCGCCAGGGCCGAACTGTTTGCGTGGGCTATCGGGACGCTGCACGATCGCGTTTTATGACGATCGGGGCTACCGCACCTCCAACGGTAGCAGCGTCGGAACGCTGAATCAGGCGTTGCCCAATGCACCCAATCCACCCAACAGCGATTTGGTGAATGGGTTTGATTCTTCGCCACCGAGCAGCCGAGCGTTCACGGGCTTTGGCGACAAGAAAGGGCTAGATTTGTGGATCTACTATCCCAGCGCTGCCGTGATCACGCCGCTCAATGTTTTGGAGCAGGGCACGGCAGATTTGCGCCTGACAAAAACTGTAGACAATCCTGCCGCCACTGTGGGGCAGACGGTCACATTCACTCTGACCCTCACTAATGCGGGCCCCGCCAATGCCACTCGCGTTGCGGTGCTGGATCTGCTGCCTGCTGGACTAGGCTTTGTTGCCGCCACTCCCAGCCAGGGCGCATACGATCCGGCGACTGGTTTGTGGACGCTGGACACGATCGCCGCTCGATCGGTGGCGACTCTCAGCATCAGGGCCACGCTAGTTGGCAACGGTGCAGTCAGCAACACAGCCCAGGTGATTTCCTCTGACCAGCCCGACCCCAACTCCACCCCTAACAACAATAACCCCAGCGAAAACGACCAGGCTACCGCCACGATCGGAGCGCCCAATCTGCGCTTGACCAAGCGGGTCACGGGCATCACGCGCAGCGGAGTGCCGATCGCCTTTAGCAACTTTGTGGACGATCCCAGCGATCCCAACGACACGGCCCCCGGTTGGGCCCAATTTTCGCCCGTGGGCGTGCCCACAATTCCCAACGGCGAACCCTTGCAGAGCGGTGACGAAATTGAGTACACCGTGTACTTTCTTTCGGACGGCAGCCAGCCCACGATCGATGTCACCCTGTGCGACCAGATTCCACGGGGGACAAGCCTCGTGTCCGATCGTCCTCTAGTGAGGCGAGGCACGGGGCTTCCAGGGTTGGAGGGTGCGGTGTTCTCTCCCCTAGCTCCTCTGCCCACGGGTAACACCTGCGCTGACTCGCGCAACCCGTTCGGCTCGGTGCTAGTTAATCTAGGCGATGTATCCAGCACTCCAGGCAGCAATTTTGGCTTTGTGCGTTTTCGGGTGCGGGTGGAGTGAGATCGCTAGTCCGGCCAAATTGCTTGGTCGGTTTGCGGGTCAAACAAATGAAGCCGATCGCTTTCCATCGCTAACCACAGTTCTTCGCCCAACTGTACCGGGCGATCGGGGGCAATGCGGGCTTGCAGTAGAGACGCCTGGGGTTGATCAATCCAGTGAGCCGCCAGCACCGTCTCGCTGCCCAGCGCTTCCACCAATTCCACCTGCACCAGCAAATTCTTGGGAGCTGGCGCGCTGACGCTCAGATGTTCTGGACGAATGCCCAAGATCAGTTCTTGCCCATCGTAGGGTTGCAGGGCAGTTTCCCATCTAGCTGGTAGAGTGAGACGAAACTGGCTCTGAGTCAGCAGCAACGGCGCTTTGAACTGCACTGGGATAAAATTCATCGGTGGCGACCCAATAAACTCAGCCACAAAGCGATTGGCGGGCCGGTGATAGAGTTCCAATGGTGCGGCCAACTGCTGGATCTGGCCGCCGTTCATCACTGCAATCCGATCGCCCATCGTCATCGCTTCTGTCTGGTCGTGGGTGACGTAGATCGTAGTGGTTCCTAACTGCCGTTGCAGCTTGACGATCTGCGATCGTGTCTCGGCCCGGAGCTTGGCATCCAAATTCGACAGCGGCTCATCCATCAAAAACACCTGGGGATTCCGCGCCATTGCCCGCCCCAGAGCCACCCGTTGCTTCTGTCCCCCCGATAGCTGCTTGGGCAAGCGGTGCAGCAGAGTTTCGATCTGCAAAATCTGCGCTACCGATCGCACCTGTTGCTCGATTCCTCGTTCTCGCGGCGATCGCCAGCGCAAGCCAGGCGGTAGCTTGCCCGTCGCTGACACCAACAAGTTTTCCGCCCACGTTGGCAGCTTAGAGGGAGTTGCTTCACTGTCGCCCCGCCGTCGCAGCCCAAAAGCCAGATTCTCGTACACCGTCATGTGGGGGTACAGCGCGTAGTTCTGGAACACCATTGCAATGTCCCGCTCTTTGGGGGCTAGGGTGTTGACGAGGCGATCGCCTACCCAAATGTTGCCGCCCGTCAGTTCCTCCAAGCCCGCAATCAAGCGCAGTAAGGTACTTTTGCCGCAGCCCGACGGCCCCACCAGCACCATGAATTCGCCATCCTGAATCGACAGGTTGATGGCCCGGAGAACGGCGGCGGGCTGGGAGGATTCCTCGCTTCCAGCTTCCTGGTTGACTGCCTTGGGGAAGCTCTTGTAGAGATTTTCGAGAACGACTTGAGACATTTTGCTCGACAGACAGATTGCTTGACGCGACACCAATTCTTGATTCTAGGTGAAGTAGGTGGTTAACACGGTGGTTAACACTTATTGAACCAAGTCGATCGATCGGTTCTCTAGGTTAGTACACCCCCTAGACGATCGCTGAACTCGTTGACAGATGCCATATAGCCATAGTCCCATAGGTGAAGACGGGGTGCAGGGGTAGAATCCCTGGCTAGGGGCAGCGCCCCACACCCCTTGCAAACCGAATGTCCTAAGCTGTCTAGCAGCTATACTTGCCGTTTCTGTTGTAGTGCTGGTAGACGCCATAACCGTTGCCGTAACATTCTGAGAGTAAGCGTCCGAACGAGCCATCCTACATAAGCTCATGCCCAACAGAGAAAAGATTACTACCATTCTCCTGTCAGGAGTAACAATCTGGTTGTCAATTTCTGCCGTAGTTTTGTCGTGCCATATTGGACTTGTTCTATCTACTAAGCTAGATAGCTTGCAGAAATTTTATCCTTCGCTTGAATCAATTTTTCAAGTTTATCAACATAGATTTCATATTTCCTCTTTCTTCACCTTATTTTCTGTAGGATTTTCATCTTTACTCTTATATTTGATTGAAGGGGCAACTGCCAGACTTAATATCTCACCTCACAAAATTGGCGGAGCAACAGGAGCACTAATTTGGCTTCCTTACTTCCTTTCAGTAACTTATACAAACACAGGAAGACAGTAAAAGCTTATGAATAGAGTAAGTAGACTTTTTTTGAAACATTCCTTTAAGCATGCAACTACTATTTCTATTTACGTCTATTCAACAGTTTTGTTAGCAGAGCTTTCAGCCCTACTAACTTATTCACTTGATTATTTGATTGGGAGTCCTATTTCAGACTCTCATGTATTCAGGCAGTCGGTTGGAACTTTAGCGCTCATCTTTTGGGTTTTTGTTTTTCCACTCTCAGCTTATAGTCTATCAATTTTATTTAAGAAAACTATAGACAAGAACAGCAGCTTATCCACTTGGATCATTGGA
>DATNQR010000217.1:0-2772 GCA_036703905.1 Thermosynechococcaceae cyanobacterium | reverse complement strand
GGCTACTGCCTCAAGGGAATTGCGGCAGTAGTGCTAGTTCTAGCGATTCGATCGGTCTCTGCGGGAGCTTCCTGGTGGGACTCCAGCGCTACCGCCGAGATTCAGGCGGCGTTTCAAATCCCTGCTCCTGACCCAACCCCCCAGCCTGAAGCTCTGGGAAAGGCCCTCACTCGTCGAGAGAAGGAAATTTTGACCCTAGTTGCTGCCGGAAGATCAAATCAGGAAATTGCAGAACAACTCTATATTGCTCCAGGAACGGTGCGTGTCCACGTCCACGCCATCCTGCAAAAGTTGGAGGTGCGCGATCGAACTCAGGCCGCGATCGTTGCTTTCCAGAAACACCTGATCGCCACGGATGCCTGAGATAAATGACAATCAGCCATTAACGATCTTCCCTGCTCTGTCTCAGGAGCAAGGCTTCTTTCGTCTGTGTTGGGCAAGAGAACACAAGGGGTGAGGGAAGATCGAGGTGATGCAAGGGGACAAACCTTAATCAAAGGCCTAGCCGTTTGCTTCGCTCTGCATCCGTTTCCAGCTCATCGTCTTCAAACCAGTCGTCAGCGCTGTTGGGTTGGGGTTCTGGCGTAGCGCGAAAAGGTGGCACGATCACCCGAAAATCTGCATCCACTACAGAATTTGAGCCTGCGGGTCGGGCTGTTTCTGTTGGCTCAGCCTTAGATTTTGGAGAGCCATAGGAATAGCTGGGGCGAGGCTCTGACTTAGGTTGAGGCTTGGGTTCTGAAGGACGGCGGGGGTCATCCCAGTCATCGTTGCCGTCTGCTTCCCAATCGTCGATCGACTCCTGGATCTTGGTCTTGACTTCGGGCGGCTTGCGATCGTCAGGCTGCTCATATCCCTCCCAATTCTGCCAGTCTGCATCGTCTCTAGGTGACTGGCGACTGACAGGTTCTCGCGGTGCATAGCCCTTTGTGGAACCGCCTCGCCGTCGCTCTCCTCGGCGCAACTGCGATCGCATTTCCGCCATCGCCAGCAAGTTTGAGAGCCGAAACAGGGCAACAATCAACAAGTGGGTAGCAATTCCCGCCGCGATCGCTCCCAGCACCCAGAGCGCTAAGGGAAAGACGGGCGTTTGCATTCCCAGAAACGTGAGGGCAAGAGGTGAGCCATTCGACAGCGCGAAGACTGCCAACCCGCCTACGATCGCCAACAGCAAAATTAAGCGCAGCAGCATAGCAGCCAGAGAGAAGCGGGGCAAATGTTGAGAACGTTCTGCGAGAACACGCTGTTCCCACGCTATCAGATTAGCTCAGATGCAGGACTTCTGTGGGGCTAGTCACTCACCTCTGGGTCACTCATCGCCATCACTGAGCTCAAGTAATTTAACGAGCCTGAGTGATCCAGTGGGGCCGAGCGATCGGTGTCTCGCTGATCTTCTTAGTGGGACTTGTGCGAAAGAGACCTTCCAACCTCCTAAAAAGAGAGCTTTTGAGGTTTCCCTTTCTTGAGGAGGGCTAGAGAACTAGAGTTCTAAGCTTCAAGGGGTATGTCCTGCTTAAGTTTAGATAACATAATATTCAGGTTAAGTACAGGTTAAGGATGCTAGAAATGATTAGACAGTCTAGGTCTGCAAACTGGCTTTCACGCAATGTTCAAGAAAAGCAACGTTTAAGAGAAGCACCATGCAAAAAACTGACTTTTTATATCCACGATCAACCTACCGCGGACAGTCCAGCACTTCCGCCTTCAACACAAAGCTGCAAGCATTTTCGCAGCAGCTTACCTATCTCTGCGGTCTGCAAGCAAACGGCAAAGTGTCCCAGGAAAAAGCTTATGGAGCGATCGAGATCCTATGGCAGCAGCTAGAGCACTATCAGCAGACCCAAGATGAAGAGTCGCTGTGAACTGTTGAGAAGCTGGAAGGAGAACAGTCAAAGATAAAGGTTCAGCAACAGCACCAAACGACGATCGGCATAAGAGCTGGTCACATAGTTGGTCACATAACAGTTGACCAATAGTTAATCAGAGAAGGGAAACGGTTGCGAAATTTAGCTCCCAGAGTATGTAGCTCCTTAAAAGCCTTCTAGAAAATGCTGGAGGCTACAAACCGTTTCAGTTCAGGACTTGCTGACTTATGAACCTCAAAAGAATGTCTGTTTTACTCGCCATCTCTTCCATCTCTCTCCTAGCTGCTGCCCCCGCTTTTGCCGACTCTGCTGTGCTGAAAGGACGAGACACAGGCAGTCGCGTCAACGTGCGCTCCGCTCCTTCCTCCGATTCCTACGCGCCCCACTATGGCTTAGTAGGAGACTTGGTGGACGTGATCCGATCGACTCAGGGAGCTGATGGCTATACCTGGTACTTAGTGTCTTTCCCGTCCGGGGCAACGGGTTGGGTCAGAGGCGATCTAGTGCAGCCAATCAATTAAAAGGGATCAATTGAAAAATATTGGTTGCGCGGGGTCAGAGGACTGGAACTAGCTTTCAGCCCCCTGTTCTAGTGAATTCTTGCTGACGTGAATCGATCGTTGGCTGCTCCACTCAACCCCTTGAGTTAACTTTTTGAGAAGACTAAGACGATTAATCTTGAACCTCCGAGGCAAACTAGAGCAGCAGGAGGCGATTAATTGGGTTGCTCGACGTAGACCGTGACGGCAGCAACAGCCACCAGCATTTCGTCGTTTTTATCGTTGAATTCAGCGATCGCCCGCCCCTGCACCACCATCCCGCCTGCTTCCAGCTTTAGAGTTTTGCGACCAAACGGGAGTACTGAAAGGACTTCCGCCTCGCGCACTTGCTCAAAATAGGGGACAGC
>DATNQR010000216.1:0-3017 GCA_036703905.1 Thermosynechococcaceae cyanobacterium | reverse complement strand
AAATTAGAAAGCCTACAGCTTGTGTGTCGATCCCTCTTGGAAATAAGTCGATCGTCTTATTCTCTCCAGTAGTCAAATCAGTAAAATACTCTTAGGGCAAAACTCTGCAAAACCTGCCTCCAGGCTCTGGGTAACTTGCGGCAGAAACAATTTCAAAACTCATTGAAGGTGAAGAGAAGTTCTTTGAACAAACGGTAATGAGCAACTCTGTTCCTCCTGAGCTAGTCGCTACTGCGATCGCTCGCTCAGTTTGTCCCCGCAGGCACAGTTGGGCTGGGAAGTGGTGGTGGATTGCCCGTCTTTTGCAGCAGCACAAATACATCGTAGCGAGTGGTGCGCTCGTCGCTGATGGCTGAGGTTACCCCGATCGACTTCACTGCCGCCACAAAGTCACGGTTGCTACCAGGGGGCAATTGGAATAGAGGCAAGTTTTTGGAACTTAGGGCGCGATCGACGTTCATAAAAAAGCGCCCGTTATTCGGGTTTAGATCCGAAGGAACAGTTTTTTTGTAGGCCTCGCTGTCGGTCAAAGGAGAAGCAGGTTTGGGGATGATGGCATTGACGACGGGCGCACCCAAAGATAAGAACGCCACATCGTTATCTAGCCAACCGTGGGTAATCGTCGCGCTACCTGTGCCCAGTGTCCAGTTTGTCACGGTTTGGTTGCCCACCTTCGCGTCTTCAACTTTGAACTTATACTTGGTGGCCATGGTCTGATTCAGTTGTTGCAAGGTCGTTTCGGCAGCGCGACGATCGCTGGCCTTCACCATGAACAGAAAGCTGAAGGGAATGGTCGGCGTGCTGCCTTCCGGCGTGCCCACCAGGGACAGGGAAAATTCCCCTTCCATCCAGGTCAGCAAATCTTTTTCCAAATCCAGCCCCACAGTGGACTTGATGCCGCTTCGTAGACCTTCTGGATTGATCGGCGAGATCGGATTAGCGGCGGCTCCCTGGCTGTAATCTTGCCAGAACCTTTTGAGGTTGCCGCCAGAAGTCATCAGTAGCGTTTCCCCAGGCAGTCGGCTGGGAATATCTTTGGCGTTGTTCTGAACTTCGTACTTGCGATCGCTGCTGGGCTTCAACCAGGCCGCGCTTCTGAACGAAATGCCGTCGGGCTGCAAGCTGGCAGTGGCAGCTAGACCCTGCATCTGCTGTACTTGGGTCAAGCTTTGGGGCGGAATTGATTTTCCCGAGTTCTGCGAGGCGATCGTCGCAGCGGCGGGGACATTGAGGTAGAGCTTACCGAAAGTTTGACCAGACTGGATCTTACCGAGGGACTGAGTGTAGCCGGGTGTAGTGGCCAGGGCTGTACCGTCTTTGTAGCTATCGATCGCCTGATCCGTGACCTTTGGGTCATTCGTCACCAGCAGCAGCTTGCCATCCAGCACCGTTGCCGAAAAGCCCTGAGTGGCGCTCTGCTTTTCCCGAATTTGGAAGCCTTTGTAGGTGCGCTCCGCCAGCTTGCCGGAGTTCGATCGCGGCTGCTCTAGAATCTGCTTGGCCCGCGCCGCATCCTGGATGGGCAACACGACGAGGGTGGCAGGTTGGTTTGTCCCGGCGGGGGGTGCAGCGGTGGAGGGCGTGGACGGCAGGAAAGCCAACGTCACTTCTTTGCCAACCCAGGGCTGAATGTCTCGCTCGTAGTCGTAGCCGTTGGCAGTGAGGAAGCGATCGCGCAACTGCCCTAGAGTTTGAGCAAAGGCCGCCTGACTTTGAGGTGTGCCGAATTCCCGCAGCTTTTGCCATTCCTGCGGCTCAGTGCTGACAGAAACCGCCATCAGCGCAGTTTGGGGAACAACATCTGCACCTACGGGCAACGCGCCCACACCGGACTGCTGAGCGAACACCCAGTAGGCGGCTCCACCTCCTGCAATCAGCGCTCCGGCAGCAGTCAGGGGCAGCAGCAGCGAGGACTTTGGCTTCTTCTTAATCATGGAACTGAGGTTGAGGGCGAGACATCCGGGGCAATGCCTTAGACACTCTAGCAAACCTGGAGGACAACACCGCAATTGTTTCTAGCGGAGCAGGACAGGACAGAAATCAACCCCAGAGCAATCAACCGCTAAGGCTTGGGCAGAACCCGATCGCGCATCTGTTCAAAGCTAGTGGGATCAAACTGCGACCAGGCAACCAGTCCCATACCGCAGCCCAAAAGCAGAATCAGCAGCCCAATTAGCACCCCCGATCGAGCTGATCGTCCGACGTTCGATCGAGACAAGCCAGGCGCAGCATCTTCAAACAGCGCCTTTGAAGATGCTGACCATTCGGAGTCTCGGCCCGTAGCAGTCTTGGGCAGCGAAACTTCGGGAGCGGAAGAGGAAACATGGCAGTGCATCAGGACGATCGAGGTGTTGTCGTAGCCGTTGCGCTGGTTGGCCAGATCGATCCACCCTTGAATTGAGTCCTCCAAAGTCTGCTTACCGCTTAGGGCATCGGCGGCATATTGCGACCAGGATTGTTCCACCAAGCCGTTATCGCTCAGGCCGTCGGAACAGAGCAGCAACACGCCGTCTTCTTCTAAGATGAAGCGCTGCACCGTGGGGTTGAGGTATTCCGAGTCCCGTGTGCCGATCGCTTGGGTTAATGCGCCAGAGTCGGGACGGAGCAGGGCCTCGCGGTAGAGCGATCGCCCCATGTAGGTTTCCCGGGCCGCCACGTCGTCATCCACAGTCAACTGCTGACAGTAGCGCGGCGTGATCCAGTAGGCCCGACTGTCGCCCACACCCACCAAGTAGAGTTCGTGGCCTTCGGCAATGGAGTCCCGCAGCTGCACACGCTGGGGCAATTGCACTGCCATCACCAGGGTGGTTCCCATGCGGCGGCGGTCTGCCCGCCCCTGAGTATCGTTCTGGGCGGCGATTAGGTTGTTGACCACACGCACGATCGCCGTCAACTGTTCGCTGATTAAATCAGGTGCAGCCAGTTCGTCCTGTTCTTTGATCTCAGTGAACAAGGCTTGAACCTGCATTTTGAGGGACTGCACCGCCAGTTGGCTAGCCACTTCGCCGCCTTCGTGG
>DATNQR010000215.1:0-3745 GCA_036703905.1 Thermosynechococcaceae cyanobacterium | reverse complement strand
TTTGAATGCGTTCAGCGGCTTTCCATTGGGCATCAGTGATGTGCAGCTATGGAGTCGTTCCGTGGAGCGTCTCGGCAAGCAAATATCGCAGCATTTAGCAATGCCGGACTTGCTTGATGTCTTTTTAATTTCTTTAGCCTTTCCTTCAGGGCACTACCATTGCGTGAACTATGTCTCTAGAAGCCCAGCCTATGAAAAGAGCAGCAGAAACTCAAGCTCGAAAAGCAGACCACATTCGGATTTGTCTGGAAGCCGATGTGCAGTCTCGCCAAACGACCGGACTGGAACACTACCGCTTTACCCACTGCTGCTTGCCAGAGCTTGACTACGACGAGATCGATCGCACTACTCAGTTCTTAGGCAAGCCCCTGAGCGCCCCTGTGTTGATTTCCTCCATGACGGGCGGCACGGAACAGGCAAAGCTAATCAATCACCGTTTGGCGGAAGTGGCGCAGCAGTACGGATTGGCAATGGGTGTGGGTTCTCAGCGCGTTGCTGTGGAGAATCCAACCGTGGCACAGACGTTTGCAGTGAGATCGATCGCGCCAGACATTCCCCTCTTCGCCAATCTGGGAGCCGTCCAGCTTAACGATCGCTACGGATTGGAGGAGTGCCGCCGCATTGTGGATCTGCTAGAGGCAGACGCGCTAATTTTGCACCTGAACCCGCTTCAGGAGTGTGTGCAAACTAGGGGCGATCGCAACTTTCGGGGATTGCTAGAGCAGATTGGGCAACTGTGCAAACAGCTTCCGGTTCCTGTGATTGCAAAGGAAGTAGGCAATGGGATTTCAGCATCGATTGCTCAAAAGCTGATCGATGTGGGCGTAGCGGCGATCGATGTGGCCGGAGCCGGCGGAACATCCTGGGCTAGGGTGGAGAGCGAACGGGCCCAAGATGCCCGCCAGCGCCGGCTGGGACAAACCTTCGCCGATTGGGGCATTCCCACTGCTGAGAGCATTACTCAAATTCGCGAAGCCGGAATCAGTGCGCCTCTGATTGCTTCTGGGGGTTTGCGGAATGGGCTGGATGTAGTCAAAACGATCGCTCTAGGAGCAGATCTGGCAGGGCTGGCTTTGCCTTTCCTGCAAGCGGCTAATGAGTCGGAGGCTGCTTTGCAGGAGCTTGTAGAAATCTTGCTTGCAGAGATCTCTACAGCGATGCTGTGTGCAGGCTGTCAAAATTTACAGGCGCTACGATCGCCCAAAGTTCTCTGCAAGACCTAAGTTCAACTTCATGTCAGAATCACCCTGTCCTAGAGCAATGCCGGAAAATGTCTTAAGTTGTCTGTCCACAGCTACATAACTTTTCAGGTATCCGGTTGAATGCCTGAAAGGAGCGATCGACCGGGAAAATTCTCCATCGATCGCCCTCTTCCAGTCCCGAACTAAACCAGCACTCGGGTCTGCTCTTGCCACAGCTTGTAGACGAAGAACTCTGCTCGATCGCAGAAAGCCGTTACAAACGTCCCTTCCTGAGCTTCAGCGCTTTCGGCAATCCAGCTTCCGCGCACGCTCACCTCCACGAACTCATCATCCACTGGAGCGATCGTTGCAGTCTGAGATGGCTCTAGGCGCAGCGCCAGTTCCAGATGACCCAGTCCGGGCGCGTTGGCAGGCAACAGAAAGGAAGCCTGACCTGGCTCAATGTGCAGCTTGTGACCGAACCGCAGTGCCAGCAACACCCGTTGCGCCACGATCGCTTCCAGTCCAGTAGCGACGCGCTCCATGTGCAGTCCGGTTTCGATATAGGTGAGCTTCAACATCTTGCTGGCCTCCTTTCGGTAGTTTTGAGGTTTGGGTGCTGGGGGTTTGAGTGATCCCAATCGCCCAAACCCCATTAGTTGTCGGGGCTAAATTCCTGCGCTTTCCAGAACTGCTCGGCAAAGGCGATCGCTGGGTGGACTGGAGGCTTGGGTTTTGCTCTCAGCACCATTCCGGCTTCCTGCGGAGTGCGATCGCTCTTGGTGGAGTTACAGCGTTCGCAAGCGGCTACCACGTTATTCCAGATGTGCTGTCCGCCTCTGGAGCGGGGTAGGATGTGATCCAGCGTCAGCTTTCTGGTGCTGCCGCAGTACTGGCAAGTGTGGCTGTCTCGGCGGAACACTTCGCGACGGTTGACGGGTGGAGTTTTCCAGGAGCGCTCGACATTGCCGATCGTTAACCGGATGTGCTCCGGGACGTGCAGCGCTACACTGGGCGATCGCACTATCCAACCCACGGCACTGGTGAAATCCAAGGGTTCAGCCTGTCCTGTCACCAACAGCGCCACAGCCCGCTTAACGTTGATGCGGGCCACGGGCAGGTAGTTTTTGGAAAACACCACCACCGAGTTTTGCAGCACGGGCGGCTGTAGCACGGATGGTTGCAGAATCACTGGCTGAACAGACTGTCGAGGCTTCATGACTTGACTCCTTCAACTTGGCTTCCTATGACTTGGCCCTTTCAAACAAAAACCCCCGCTTCCAGGTAGGAGAGCGGGGGTCAACCAGTCGGGGTGCTGGGTTGCCTTATAGGAAGGTAGGGTTTGACCTACCTCTTCCGCTCTGGGTCGATCGATCCAGACTCGACCAATTCAAACTGACGTTAGCTTGAGCCTGGCTGGCTGATTTCTCTTCTCGTCCGGTTGATATGCCGATCTGAATCTCCATCCTTCGGTTCGCAAACGCCTCTGTTGCCGGGCCTGTAGGCTGGCAATGCGGAATGCTGGGTAAGGTGGAGTAGAGAAGGGATAGCATGGCTGAAGGCGGTTCTAGATTAAATGCAATACTCAGATACTACAAGCTGTAACACAAACTGTCTAGGGGTTGCAGCAAGTTTTTTCTCGCTGTAACGCTTGACTCATTCAGACGCAGTTGCACAGATGCTCAAGCACCCCTACAGACCGATCGTCCCCTATTCCAGGAATCGTCTTCAGAAATTTCTCGCTTGACGCTGGCCGCGTCCTTCATTAGCGTGATGCTAGCGATCGTCATTAGCGTGATGCTAGCGATCGTCCGCTTCACCCCTGTCCTGCTGAACAGAAGCATGAAAATTTCGCCCAAAGCCCAAAAAATCTTGTTCGCGCTCCTGGTGATGGTTGCCTTCTATGGGGCGATGGCGGTGGTGCTGAAGGCGATCGGGCTGGAAAACGCTCAGAATTCTGTCAAACAAGCAGGAATTTGGGCCCCTGTGTTCTTCGTGCTGCTGAGTGCGGCCAGCCTGATTATTGCGCCTCTGAGCGGCAGTTCTCTGTTTATTTTGGGTGGCGCGTTATTTGGTAAGGGAGCGGCTTACCTGTTGAGCTATCTGGCAACCTTACTCGGCTGTAGTGCCAACTTTTGGATCTCTCGGAAGTTTGGGCGCAGAGTTGCGGCTTGGTTCATCGGCCGAGATGAATTAAATGCCTTGGACAAGTTTACGCAGCGCTTGGGCAACCGTCGCGGCGTTGTCTACATCACCCTGTTGATGCCGTTAGGTCAAGACCTCGTTAGCTATGCGGTGGGACTCACCAAAGTTAGGTATCGGAACTTTGCGATCGCCCTGGCTATCAGTAGCGCTTTTGTCGTGGCAGCTTACATCTACCTGGGCACAGGCTTGCTGGAGCGGATGCTTTAAGCGCAGGGACAGTTTGCTCTGACGAGGGAATGATTGAGAAATTCTAACCTTGCACTAGACGAATGAGCCTAAAGCAAATCAGCACGCGATGATTTCGCCTCATCACCTCGTGACACCCTCTAAAATGCCCTAAGCTATCTAGAGAACTTCAC
>DATNQR010000214.1:0-4012 GCA_036703905.1 Thermosynechococcaceae cyanobacterium | reverse complement strand
TATTGCGGATAGTCTTGGCAACCCATTCTTGGCCAATTCCAGCCTGAAAACCCAGCCCAGAAAGGCCCCACAGCCCACCAGAAACACAAGAACCCCTGCAAACAGCACCCCCCTGTCGGTGTGGAGCCGAGGGTACTGATCGGGCTTGGCGGAAGTCCCTGGAAGTTGGGGCATGAAGAAGCTAGATTCGCTGGGCGCTACCGTTCATTTTAAAACCTTCCCACCCTCAGGTGAATCAGGACTCAAGGTAAATCAAGACTCAAAGTGAATCAGAATGGATTGAAACGTAATCGCTCTTCTGGGTATTGCTTCAGCCTTCTGTGTATTGCTTCAACTCGTGGGCCATACGCTTGATGCCTTGGTGTTCGTCTTGGCGGATGAAAGGCAAGAACACTCGCGTCAGGATTCCTGAAAAGCGCTCTTGGTGGATGTATTGAGTTCGATCGCGCCCGATCGTCTGTAGCTCGAAGGTGTGCTGGCTTACAAAGCCTGGAATCGTGGTTTTCCACCGAAGGCAGGTTTCCGGTTGCAGCAGCGTGACGATCGGCTGAAACTCCGTCATTTTCTCCCTCGGAACTCGCCGCAGAGCCAGAAAAACTTCCCGTCCTTCCTGGAAGGGCGTTCTGGAATCGCGGTCATACAGGAAAGTATTCCAGTATTTCCAGGTTTCCTTGCGGATGAGGGTTTGCCAAACCCGTTGGCGGGGCGCAGCAATTTCGAGCGCGGTGTAAAGGCTGGGCATGAATCTGAACGTAAACGCACACAGCTACTATCCAACGCGATCGGGATCAATGCCCAGTTTTCTTAGCTCTGCGGCCAGGCGATCGGCGCGCTGCTGTTCCTGGTCTGCACGCTGCTGTTCCTGGTCTGCGCGTTGGTGCTCTTGGAACGATCGTTGCTGTTCCTGTTCCACCAGTTCTCGATCGATCAGTACCAGATCTCCCTCCAGGGTTTCCCAGCGTAGCCACGGAGCTTCGATTCCTTTGTAGGCTCCCTGCCAGCGCACCAGCGCTAGATCCAGGCTGCGGCTGATTAAGCGGCCTCGATCGTCAAAGGGCAATGGCTCATACACTCCCAGGTGTAGCCCGAAGCCAGCAAAGTCATCGGGATTGAAGGGGTCGTACCAAAAATACTCTGGGACACGCATTTGGTTCTGGTAGATCAGCTTTTTCTCGGTTTTGTCGCGCTGGGCGGTGCTATCGGATAAGAGTTCGATCACCACGTCTGGAGCTTTGCCTTCTTGCCAAACGACCCAGCTTTTGCGATCGCGATAGGGTACGTCCACCACCGCAAACACATCCGGCCCACGAAAATCCTGGTTCCGCACCTGAAGCTGGCTGAAATAGATGAACATATTGCCGCCGACAAACCCGCGTTGCTGCTCCCGCACCAGTTTGTTGTGTAGCGCGTCCATCAGCAAATCCATTTGCATCTTGTGACGAAACGTTTCCATCGGCATTCCATCATCACAGGGTAGATCGTCTTCGGTGGGCGGCGAGACGATTTCCAGGAGGGGGAAGGGAATATCAGGCTGGTACACGGGTTTGACCTTCGACAACCTGGCTTGATGGTAACAGAGACGGCAGGCTGAAGTAGGTGCTTAGTGACATCAGGTGCTTGGTGTCATCAGGTACAATTGCGGGCTGAAGCTTCTTTTAAGCTGGAAAAGTTTTGAAGCTTGCCCAGTATCGAACTGCCGTCTATCAGCAAATTCACGATCGCACCCATGATCAACCTCACCCCCAACCCCAGCTTCAGCCTCACGATCCGGCTCCAAGTTCCCAACCGGCCGGGGATGCTGGCCAGCGTCACCCTCGCAATCTCTTCCCTCGGTGGCAATATGGGTCAGATTGACCTGATCGAGCAGACCCGTGAGATTTCGGTGCGAGACATCACTGTGGATGCGGCCAGCACAGAACACGCCGAAATGATGGTGGATGCGGTCAAAGCTCTGCCGGATATCAAAGTGCTGAGCGTTTACGATCGCACCTTCTTTATCCATCGGGGTGGCAAAATTCGGGTGGAGAGTCGAATTCCATTGCGGGGACAGGCGGATCTGGCGATGGCCTACACGCCTGGTGTGGGGCGGATCTGTACCGCGATCGCCCAAGACCCTGAGCAGGTGTACACTTTAACCGTCAAGCAAAGCATGGTGGCGATCGTCACCGACGGCAGTGCGGTGCTGGGCTTGGGCAATTTGGGCCCGGAGGCAGCCCTGCCCGTGATGGAAGGAAAAGCAATGCTGTTTAAGGAGTTCGGCGGTCTGGATGCGTTTCCAGTCTGCCTAGCTACTCAGGATGTCGATGAGATTGTCCGCACCGTGAAAAACATTGCACCAGTGTTTGGCGGCGTGAACTTGGAGGACATCTCCGCGCCGCGCTGCTTTGAGATCGAGGCACGGCTTCAGCGCGAGCTGGATATTCCCATCTTCCACGACGACCAGCACGGCACGGCGATCGTCACCTTGGCGGCGCTGTTCAATGCCCTCAAGCTGGTGAACAAGCCGATGGCTGGTGTGAAGATCGTGATCAACGGAGCTGGAGCGGCTGGCGTGGCGATCGCCCGTCTGCTCCGCAAAGCAGGAGCTGAGACGATCTTGATGTGCGACTCCAAAGGCATTTTGTCCCAGAGCCGAACTGATCTTAACGACCAGAAGCGAGAATTTGCTGTGGAGCAGAGCGGCGGACTGGCAGACGCAGTGCAGGAAGCTGACGTGTTTTTGGGTGTGAGTGCGCCGGGAGTGCTGACCCCGGAAATGGTGCGATCGATGGCAGACGATCGAATTGTGTTTGCCATGGCTAACCCAATTCCGGAAATTCAGCCTGAACTCGTGACCCAGGACGTTGCAGTGATGGCAACTGGTCGCAGCGACTACCCCAACCAAATCAACAATGTGCTGGCGTTTCCGGGCGTGTTCCGGGGAGCGCTGGACTGCCGCGCTTTCACCTTCACCACGAGTATGTTTTTGGAGGCAGCCGAGGTGATCGCGTCCTTGGTCAAGCCCACGGATCTGACCCGGGAACACATTGTCCCCTCGGTGTTTGATGAGCGAGTAGCTCCAGCAGTGGCTTCAGCAGTGCAGCGGGCGGCCCGGCGGGATGGGGTAGCACGGGGATAGTGTTCTGGTCTGATTCTAGTTGTGTGAGTTAAGATTCCCGGCTTGATTGCTAAGCCGGGGATCTCGTGCAGTTATTGCTGCTGTACACAGCTTGGGGGTGCGGGGGCGCTGCCCCAAGCCAGAGGGTTCCACGCCCACACCCTGGCCTAACCTATGAGGCTATGGCTATACCACCACGGACTTACCCCGAACGATCGAACCCAATCCCAGTCAAATATTTCAGAATGGTAAAGATGTTCTGCAAGAAATCCCGCCCATGAGCTACCACGTCATCTACGACGGCAACTGCAACCTCTGTGTCACCCTGGTGCAATCTCTGGAAACCTTCGATCGCGGTCAGCAGTTTCAGTACATCCCCATGCAGGATGCCGCAGCCTTGAGTCAGATAGGGATCACGCCTCAGGACTGTGAGATGGGTATGATTCTGGTCAATGCCGATAGCCCCACCCAACGCTGGCAGGGCACGGCGGCCGCCGAAGAAATTGGTCGCTTGCTGCCGATGGGAGAAGCGTTTGTAGCGCTCTATCGATCGCTGCCTGGACTCAAATGGTCGGGCGATCGCGTCTATGAGCAAGTGCGAGACAATCGCTATACCCTGTTTGGTCAGCGCGATCGCACCTACCAGTCTCGCTATCCTGCCTGTTCTGAAGGTTGCCGCCTGTAGCTGGGTGCTGCTTGAGCAGTAGGAGCACGGGTCAAGCCCCCAGCACGGGACGGCCCAGCGTTGTGATGTACAGCACTGCCTCATCAGGGGGAATGCCCAGCACTTCGTTCACTTGGTCATCAAAGAAACCTGCAATCCCGCTCACGCCCAAGCCTAGGTAGATTGCAGCTAGGTTAAGGCGCTGGCCTAAATGACCCGCGTCCATGTGCAGGTAACGGTAGACCCGATCA
>DATNQR010000213.1:0-4301 GCA_036703905.1 Thermosynechococcaceae cyanobacterium | reverse complement strand
CCCAAACCAAAGCTATCCTGATCGTCCACATCTATGGATTGCCCGTAGATGTAGACCCAATTTTGCAGTTGGCTGAGCAGCATGGATTAGCAGTGATTGAAGATGCTGCCGAAATGCATGGTCAAACCTATAAAGGCAAACCCTGCGGCAGTTTTGGCGACCTCAGCACCTTCAGCTTTTACCCCAACAAACACATCACCACAGGCGAAGGGGGCATGATCGTCACCGATGACGATCGCTTAGCAGAACGCTGTCGTTCCTTGCGAAATCTCTGCTTCCAGGCAAAGCAGAGATTTGTCCACGAAGAACTGGGCTGGAATTTGCGTATGACCAATCTGCAAGCAGGGTTAGGATTGGCGCAACTTGAACGGCTAGATGAGTTTGTAGCCCGCAAGCGCCGTATGGGGCAACGATACACAGAATTGCTATCCGACATTCCCAAGCTAGAGCTACCTCTAGCGGCGATTAGCGAAGCCGATAATATTTACTGGGTCTATGGCATAGTCCTCAGAGATTCAGTCCCGTTTAATGCTGCTGAGGCGATGCAGCAGTTGGCAAAGCAAAAGATTGGAACACGCCCCTTTTTCTGGTGTATGCACGAACAGCCTGTCTTTCAGAAGATGGGACTGTTTCAGGGGGAAGCTTATCCGGTGGCAGAACGTCTCGCCCGTAGAGGCTTTTACCTGCCAAGCGGTATGGCGTTGACCAATGAACAAATTGAACACGTTGCTCTTGCTGTGAGGAGTATGCTGGCGTGACAAGCCTTTTAGATCGATCGCTGCTTTTCCTGAGGTCAATCCTGGGGTACCTGCGGTTTCCCACTCAGAGCGGCTATGCTCGCTACCGAGGCATTTTTAGAACCCCTGAACAGGCGATCGCCGCCGCCCCAAAAAATCGCAAGATTGGCTACAACCATGAGGAACTAGCTCAGGAATACCGCGATCAGGGTGCTGAGGGGATCGGATTTTATGACTACCCCATGCTGTTCTGGCTGCAAAACCTGTTGCGAGAAGGCTCCGTTCTATTTGATTTCGGCGGTAATATTGGTACTCACTTCTATACCTACGGGAAATATCTAACCTATCCCAGCGGGTTGCAATGGATTGTGTGCGAGTTGCCCACCATTGTTGCTGCTGGAGAAGATTTTGCTCAACAGAAAAAGCGATCGCAGCTGCGATTCACTGATCAGTTTGAGAAAGCAGATGGAGCTGATATCTTCATGGCATCTGGTTCAGTGCAGTATGTGGGTTCCCTCGCAACTGACCTAGCAAAGTTGCAGCGTAAACCAGTCCATATCCTGCTAAACCGATTTCCTCTGTGCGAAGGGAAACCGTTTGTTACCCTGCAAAACGGCGGCTTGGTATTTTACCCAGTCTATGTTTTCGCAAAGCGGGATTTTGTGAATTCGATCCTCGCCCTTGGCTATGAGCTAGTTGATCAGTGGAAGGATCCTGGCGAACCCTGTGCAGTTCCCTTCCATCCAGAATTCAAATCCCTGATGTTTCATGGTTTATATTTCAAGGCGATCGATTCATGAATGTTTTTGGTCATTACGCTCGCTACTACGACTTGCTTTATCAAGATAAAGATTATTCGGGTGAAGTTGCTTTCGTATGTGATTTACTCCAGCGCCATATCCCAAATGCCACCTCGATTCTAGAACTGGGTTCCGGCACGGGGCTACACGCCAAGTTGCTCGTTGAAAAAGGATATACCGTCTGCGGCATTGATCAAAGCCAGAGCATGTTAGAAAAAGCTCAGGCGCGGGTGTTAGAATTACTGACAGAACAGACTGGTCAATTGCAGTTCTATCAAGGTGATGTCCGCTCTTTTCGGACTGATCAACGCTTTGATGTGGTGATCTCACTGTTTCATGTAATGAGTTACCAAACGACCAATCAAGATCTGGAGGCGGCTTTTGCCACAGCCAGACATCACCTGAAGCCCGGCGGGATCTTTCTGTTTGACTGCTGGTATGGGCCAGCCGTGTTAAGCGATCGCCCCACAGTTAGAGTGAAGCGCCTAGAAGATGACCTGATCTCAGTCACGCGCATTGCCGAGCCTCTGATGTATCCCAATGAAAATCGAGTAGATGTAAACTATCAGATTTTGATTCAGGATCGACAGAGCGGCACTCTTGAGGTGTTACAGGAGACCCACCAGATGCGATATTTATTTAAGCCAGAAGTAGAGTGGCTTTTTGCCCAAAATGGTTTTGTCTGTGAAGCTTTGGGTGAATGGATGACGCATGACGAACCAGGATGGCAAACTTGGGGGACTTACTTTGTCGGTCGATGCTGAAAGGAGATCCTATTGAATTACCATCTGGTTCTCAGTAATCCGATCGATCTAGAAGAGGTCGATCGCAACGCCCAGCTAGGCAAGTGCCCTCGTCACGTAATGTGGGGGCTAAGCAAACGGTTGAACGCCAAAGTGCATGTGCCTAGCCAGGAACCGATTCGGAATAGAGACTATGCGCGGGCAAAGATTTTGGGTCAGCCCCAAAATTGGGCACTGGCACGTAGGCTCTCATCGCAGCTTAGCGGGGACGATGTTGTTTTTTGCAGCGGTGAGGATGTTGGAATTCCAGTAGCCACTATTTGTGGTGCTTTACCCAATCCTCCCAAAATTGCTGTTTTCATCCACACAGGTCACCGCCCCAGGAGTAAGGTGGCATTGAAGTTGTTCAAAGCGAGTAAACGCGTCAGCCTCTTTGTCACGAACTGCCGCCCCCAGGTTGAGTTCCTATATCACTATCTACGGCTCTCCCAGGAGCGCGTCTTTATGATGCCGGAGCAAACGGATACCCACTTTTTCTCGCCGGGGACCGCCATGTTTGGTAAACAGCGTCCAATCATCGCCAGCGTCGGTTTAGAAAAGCGTGATTACCGAACATTGGCAGCCGCAACCCACGACATGAATGTGGAGGTGTGTATCAGCGCCTTCTCTAGGGACGTGAAACCTTTGTCCAAATCGTTGCCCGCTGTAATGCCCGCAAATATGTCGCGCCGTTATTATGAGTGGACGGAACTGGTGCAGCTTTACCGCAATGCTGCTATCGTTGTCGTTCCCCTGTTTGAAAGCCGCGACACCGCTGGGGTGACTAGCCTATTAGAGTCCATGGCCTGTCGCCGTCCAGTTGTGGTTACGCGTATTCCAGGGCTATCTGATTATTTGGAGACTCCAGGCACGCTAACCACCGTGGCACCAGAAGATGTACTAGGCCTACGACAGGCGATCGTGCAGTTGCTTGGCAATCCTAGAGCCGCAGAAGCCCAAGCCCAATCTGGCTATGAACTTGTCACCCGTCACCACAACAGCGAAGACTACATCGAAAGGTTGGCTGCTCGACTGGAATTGCTGTAGCACCAACGCTCTTTGAAGGTACACAACATCAGAACCCCTCCCCTTTGCCCAGCTAGTCGGTTAACCCGCTTCAGTCATCTAGGTCAATTGATGACACGCCTGAGACTTGGCTCTCTTGCAGGTAACTCTCTTTCGAGTAGGTGAGGCTCGATCGAATACTCACAGCAACCCGACGGGCAATCCGGCAAAAATTTGTCCCACTAGGCGCTGAGTTTTGTCGTCCAAGCGGTTCCAGTCCACATCGCCGAATTCATCGAAGAGGGAACGATCGACTTCCACGCCCTGACTTTGGGGTTGCCCAAAACCCCGCGATCGCGAGGTTCCAGTCGCCACATCGTAGTCTCGAAAGCAGATCTGGTAGCACAGTTCCCACAGGTCAATCTTGATCGGATCGATTTTGCTCTGCTGGTCTTGTCGAGTCAGGCAGAGCCAGTAGCCCGGATGGGGCGCAGGCAGATCCGCCAAGGCAGACTCGATCGCCGCAATCTCTTCTGGCGGGACATTGCCGAGGCGCGATCGTAGTTCCAGCACCTGCGCCTTCACTTCTTCGCTAACTCCTTCGGGCCAGAGGGGCACGTCTTCGTAGGTTCCGCGCCAAGTAGGAGTTTCATCAAGCTGCTTGCGGAGATTGTCGATCAGCCGAATGAAGATGGGCTGCATCAACTGTTCGGCTTGTTGCCAGGTGGCGGCATCCTGAAACTTGGGCATGGGTCGAATGTGGGCTCGTCGCGCAGAGGTTTTGCAGGTGGAGAACTACAAGTTTACCGAGAAGTTTACCGAGGGGATGACTGGAATTTAGGGCGTTGCTGAATCGAGGGATGAATAGCTAAACACGATCAGGAACAGGGACATCTCCAAACTTGAGGTAATGAATCAACAACCGAATTGAGTGAGCCAACATCTGCAGAGATTTGGAATAACATAAGGTTTTACGA
>DATNQR010000212.1:0-10894 GCA_036703905.1 Thermosynechococcaceae cyanobacterium | reverse complement strand
GCCACCACCGCCAACTCTTCTGAGCGCAAAGCATGGGCCTCTTCCACGGCGATCGTCGCGTGTTTCTCCATCACCCCATGCAGCGACTCATTCAGATAGGCTTCGATCACTGCCGGATGCACATAGTACTTGCGACAGGTGGCTGGACGGTTGCCTAGGTGAGCCGCCACAGTTTTGATCGCTTGCGTTAAGTTCTTCTTTGCGGCCGTCTCCGAGGTGAACAGGCCAATTTCTGCCAGATGGGAAGCCGCCAGCACTGTTCCCGCCCAAGTGCGGAAATCCTTTGCTGTGAAATCTTGGCCGCTCACATCCCGCAGGTAGTCGTTCACGTCGGTGGAGGTAATGACTTGATACTGTCCTGCTTCGTCTTTGTATTGAAACAACTCTTGACCCGGAATGTCCTGGCAGCGCTTTACAATCCGCGCCAGACGCTTATCCGCAATTTCAATCTCATGATCAACTCCGCTTTTGCCTCGAAACTGAAATTGGATTTTTGCGCCTTTGATATCAACGTGTTCGTCCCGCAGGGTGGTTAAACCATAGGACTGGTTGGTTTTGGCGTACTCTTCGTTACCTACTCGAATTCGAGTCAGTTCCATCAGCCGCAGAATTGCCGCCAGCACTTTCTCCTTTGGCAATCCAGGCAGAGATAAATCCTGCTCTAGGCGCTGACGAATCTGAGGTAGCGCTTCGCTAAACACAATCATGCGGGTGAATTTGGTTTGATCTCGCAGCGATCGCCACAGTGCGTGGTAGCGATATTGCTTGCGTCCTTTAGCATCGCGTCCTGTGGCCTGCAAATGCCCGTTGGGATTGGGGCAAATCCAAACATCTCGATAAGCGGGGGGAATGGCTAGCGCCTCTATCCGACGAATTTCTTCCGGGTCACTAATCCGATCGCCTTTCACGTTCAAATACACAAAGCTCGTTTTGCCCGATCGCTGCCGCCGGATTCCGGGCACCTCGTCGCTGACGTATTCCAGTCCCACTGCTTCTGCGGCTTCGATAGGATCGGAACTGACAATCGCCTGGACGTGCTTCTGAATCGATCGCTTCTTAACTCGCAGTGGCATACCGTACTCATCCCAGAACCCTTAACTACTGGAACTTTAGCGAATTCGGGGCGATCGCAACTCTGCACAAAAGCCTATTTTCTTTCAAGCTTTTTCAATGCTCTCAATATTCTCAAAAGTCTTTACTCTACCCGCAAGTACCGTCTTTTTCAAAATCCTCTCGTAGAAAGGGTGGAAGGATTCTGGTCTGATGAAAAAGTAGATTTCATCATATGAATTTAACTTGTTGTTGAAATCTTCAATGACAATCTCCTCCTCTTGTGGTGTAACAGTATCAGGATGCTTTTCGTACCAGACGTGAGCCTCGTCTGATAGATAAACTCCATAAAGATCGGATAGAACAGCCCAACTTACGTTCTCTTCCTGACACTTCTCCATAAATTGCTGAATACCAGAATTTGTGTACAGCTTATCAGGGGTAACTGCAATGTCAGTTCCTTTAAGACTTAGCTCCTTTTCCTTCGAGCAGTGGGTTAGATATACGCGCATGGCTCTAAATAAACCTCGACTTTTGTTGAGAGACTCAAGCCGATTTCCTCATCGAGAATCTTAAGGCAATTTCATCTTGAAAGGCAGAAAGCCATCTTCAACTTGCCCCTATCAATCCACTTTGAAGAACTAGACCTCGGACTCATACAGACGATTTTTACGCACAGCCCCATCGATCGATCAGCGGCATAGCAAAGAGTTTAAGCCCCTTGTTGCTACACAGTTTAAGCTTCCAGGCTGCTGAGGTATAAAAAATGGGGGTAGGGGTTGCATCCTTGGGCGCAGCCCCCGTACCTCGCTAGATTTGAAAACGCTATACGATCGCCCATAACGGAGCAAAGGTCTTTCCACTTGGTCGCCTAGCATAGGGCCGCCTAGCACCCAGCCTAAGATCCTTGGCTTAAAGTGGTTGATAGCAGATCGGGCGAGTTCATTCGGTCATTCAGAAACGCCCACAACCCTACCGCGCAAACTCTGAAGCAGGTTTGAAGTTTTCTACCGGAACGCCAACCAGAGCCTGATTCATAAAGTCCCGCCATATGGGAGCGACAAAGGTTCCGCCCGTTGCGCCGTAACCCATTGGCGTATTGTCATCGTTGCCCACCCAGACTGCCACCGAAAGTTGGGGGACATAGCCAACAAACCAAATGTCCTTCTCTGAAGAAGTTGTGCCTGTTTTTCCGGCGGCGGGTCGATCGAGCCGAGCAGTCGTTGCCGTTCCTTGATTGATCACCCCTTGCAGCACATCATTCAGAGAAGCAACTGACCACGGATCAAGCACCAGTTGGGGCTTGGGGGTGTTGTCCAGCAGCACGTTTCCGGCGCTGTCTGTGACTTGCACAATCATCGTAGTTTCAGAATACCAGCCGTTGCTGGCGAAGGTGGCGAAGGCTCCGGCCATTTCCATCGGGGTTAGATCCACTGAACCCAGAGGCAGGGAAACCACAGGCTCGATCGGGCTACGAATGCCGAGCGAGCGGCAAATATCGATCACTTTGTTCAAGCCAACTTCCTGGCCCAAGCGAACGGCAGGAATGTTGCGCGACACTTCCAGGGCCCGCCGGATCGAGATGGAACCCATGAAGGAGCCATCGTAGTTTTGGGGTGAATAATACTCGTAGCCATCGGGATAACTGACGGGAGTATCAGCAATGGCGGTGTCTGGGGCGTACTTGCCGGAGGCAAAGGCCGCGTAGTAGACAAAGGGCTTGAAGGCAGAACCAGGTTGCCGCAAAGCCTGGACAGCCCGATTGTACTGGCTCTTTTTGTAATCCACACCCCCGACGATCGCCTTGACGTAGTGCGTCCGAGGGTCAACCGCCACTAAGGACATTTGATCAGCGTACACCCCACGGGAGAGAAGGGTTTCGTGTCCCTGGGTCACTGTGTCTTCCGCGATCTTTTGTAGCTTGGTATCCACAGTGGTCTGAATTCGCATTCCGCCCTTTTGCAGGGTTTCGCGCCCAAATCGCTTGGTTAACTCCTGCACTGCTGCATCGGTGATGTAGGGCATCCGACTGTTGCGGAAGGAGGTAATTTTGCCCAACTGAATCGGCTGCTTCTGGGCCGCGGCTCTCTCCTGCGGCGTGATCCATTTCAGTTCTTCCATCCGGTTCAGCACTTCTCTCTGCCGCTTCTGCGCCCCCTTCAGGTTAATAAAAGGACTCAGGGTTTCGGGAGCCTGAATCAGCCCCGCCATCATGGCCGACTCCGCCAGATTGAGATTGGCGGCGGATTTACCAAAATAGCTCTGGGCTGCGGTTTCTGCCCCATACGTGTTGTGCCCCCAGTAGACCTGATTTAGATACATCTCTAGAATCTGGTCTTTGCTGAAGATCTGCTCGATTCGCAGCGCCAAGACTGATTCAGCAACTTTGCGGCTGAGGGCTTGCTTGGGAGAAAGAAACAGGTTTTTGACCAACTGCATGGTTATGGTGGAGCCACCTTCCACTGTGCTGCCTTTTTTCCAGTTGGCTAGGAAGGCGCGGGTGACGGCTCCAGGGTTTACGCCGTGGTGGGAGTAGAAGTAGCTGTCTTCAATCGCGATCGCGGCCCGCTTCAGATCAGGCGAAAGCTTGTTGAGCGGCATCACTTCCCGGTTGGCTTCGCCGTGCAGACTAGCCAACAGCTTGCCCTTCACGTCATACACATAGCTGGTTTCGCTGGGTGCGTAGCTGCGAAGCACCCGCACATCCGGCAAGTTGCGGAAGCTGATGGCCAGCCCAACCAAGCCACCGGCCACCACAGAACTGGAGAGCATCGTAATCCCCAAAACCATTCCGCCCGTTGTTTTGGTGACTGCCTTAACAAAATGGAAGATCGTCCCTGGAACGGTGGACGGTTTGCGGTGCTGGAGGGTGTTGGAGGCCACGGCGCTTATTTCCTGAAACTGAGTGGACGATCGATCGCGCTAAACCGAATTCCTTGCCTGCGGAGTTCTGAATCCAGTGAAGCAGACCCTAGTATAGAGACGATCTGAAGAATGGAGTCGCTACTTTAGCAGAAAGACTAGGTTCTGTTAACCTTTGAACCAAGATGAGGGCGTTATGGGACTTTGAGGGCGAGGACTTAAACCCCACTTCAACTCAGAATGTCACATAACCTAGCACGATCGCTTCAAATCGCACGATAAATCAAGGTGGCGTAAAGGTTGCCGCCGATGGTTGCTGCTTTTATGGAGATGACGCTTATTCGTTATGGCTGTAGGCAGATAGCCCAGGACATTGGGACTGTGGCTAAAGGACACGCAGAAGAAACCCTTAACCCCCTGAAAAGGCAGGGCGATCGATCAAGGGTAGAAAAATGAGAATAGAGGGATTGACCGTTCTACCTCTGGGAAAACTCCAGTTCAGACAACCCCGACTTGATTATTGAGTTGCTGTCCAACACCGCCGCCTGAACTCGATCGCACAACCTAAAGAAACCTCTAGCAAAATCATGTCCGCACCCCGAAACATTCCGGCGATCGCGGGGACTGGATGCTGAAGGAGTTGGGACAACTACTACCGTTGAGAAACCGTGCCCGATCGTGTTTGCTCGGCGTACATGGCGCGCAATACCAGCGCTGGATCAACCCACTGCCCGCCATACTTCAAGCCCCAGTGCAGGTGAGGGCCCGTGGTGCGGCCACTCATACCCACCCGGCCAATTCGTGTCCCGGCGGGCACAGTTTGGCCCTCAGCGACCTGAATTCCGCCAGAGCGATCGATGATGTAGCGCTGACCGTTGGCTGTCTCAACGTGCCCTTCCATGTGGCAATAGAGATGCTCCCACTGCCCCGATTGAATGACTACATAAGTCCCGCAGGCGGTTCCATCAGACACTTCCACCACCTTACCGGCCCACCAGTTGCGAACGTAGCTGCCCTGGGGAGCCGCCAGATCCAAGCCGCGATGGAACTCCTGACTGTAAGCACCATCGGGCGATCGACGGTAGCCAAAGGCGGAGGTATATTCCTGAAAGTTCTCGACCGGGAAAGAGGAACCGCTCCAGGTACTGCCCGTTGCCATTTGGGTTGAGTTCACTTCCAGGGCGGTCACATTGCCCTGGCTCACCGAGAGGACGATCGCGCCCACCAAACCCATCCCTGCCAGAATCAGCTTGCCGCCGATTGTCCATTTGCGCTGGCTGCCAGACACCCGTTTCCCCATACTTGCGTTCCTCAACTGCATCGGTAGACGTTCCAGGATTTGCTTCAATTGAACTTGCGCGGGAGACATCCCTCAATCCCTTCAAAAGACGGCTTTTAAGGTTTTCCTCTTTCTAAGGAGGGCTAGGGGATGAGAGTTTTAAGCCTCAAGTGCGGAGGTCTTATTCAAATTACTCGCGATCGTGTTTGCCACGACCCAACCACAGTTGTCTCACCTTGCCGAGGCCCATCAGGAATGATCAGCGATCGCTTCAAAACGAACTGTGCCTGAGCTATCTTACTGCAAGGTTGCAACGAGTGAGCGCTTTTTGTGTTGCCTGATTGTCACTGTAGACAGCGCTGATTCTGTCCTGTGAAATTTGGAGCATTGGGCGATCGCGAAATAGGCTTAGATCAAAGTGAAGTCACTGAAGCGATCGAGTCATTCAAGTTCTAGGAGAAATCGAGATGCACCGCGCTGCCACTATCTACAAAATGTCCGAGCGAGAGCGCCAGAACCTGAGCCAGGTGGAAGACCACAGCGGCTTGCAGGCGATTTCTGAGATATGGGGAGTGGTGGCCAAGCGGCATGGGTCGATCGTCGCGCTCCAGAACTCCCAGGTGAAGCCGGAAGTCAGCCTCACCTACGCCCAGCTTTTTCAGCAGATGCAGCAGTTTGCGTCGGGTTTGCAGGCGCTAGGGATTCAGCCAAAAGACATCATCTCGCTGTTTTCAGACAATAGCCATCGCTGGCTGATTGCCGATCAGGGCATGATGATGGCGGGTGCGGCCAACACAGTGCGGAGTTCCCAGGCGGAGAAAGGGGAACTGCTGTTTATTCTGGAAAACAGCGACTCGGTGGCGGTGGCGGTGGAGAACCTGGCGACGCTGGAGAAGATTGCCGATCGCTTGGCTGATCTGCCGCTCAAGTTTGCCGTTTTGCTGAGTGACGAAACCCCGCCAGAAGACCTTGGACTCAAGGTGCTGAATTTCACGCAGTTGATGGAGTTGGGTGCAGAGCCTCCCCGGCCCGTCCAGCAAGATCGATCGACCCTGGCGACGCTGATCTATACCTCTGGAACCACGGGTAAACCGAAGGGCGTAATGTTGACCCACGGGAATTTGCTGCATCAAGTGGACACCTTCGGCACGATTATTCAGCCGCAGCCGGGCGATCGTGTCCTCAGCATTCTTCCCTCCTGGCACGCCTACGAGCGCACGGTCGAGTACTTCCTGCTGTCCCAAGCCTGCACCCAAAGCTACACCAACATTCGCGCCATCAAGAAAGATCTGAAGGAGTTCAAACCTCACTATATGGTCAGTGTTCCTCGGATCTGGGAATCGGTCTATGAAGGGGTGCAGAAGCAGTTCCGAGAACAGCCAGAGCGCAAGCAGAAGCTAATTCGGTTCTTTCTGGGCATCAGCCAGCAGTATATTCAGGCTCGTCACCTCAGCCAGAACCTGGATCTGCTGCACCAGAATCCCTCAACCGCAGAACGCTTGAGCGCCAGTGCAAAGGCCGCTGCTCTTGCTCCGCTTCATGCGCTGGGCGAAAAGATTGTCTATAAGAAAGTGCGGGATGCGGTGACGGGCGGCATGTTTCGCTATGCCATTAGCGGCGGCGGCTCCTTGGCTAAGCACCTGGACGACTTTTTCGAGATTATCGGTGTCGGTGTTCTGGTGGGCTATGGGCTAACCGAAACTGCGCCGGTGACAAATGTGCGGCGGCCTTGGCGCAATCTGCGCGGCTCCTCTGGCCCGCCGATCGCCGGAACAGAGATTCGCATTGTCGATCCGGAAACGCGCCAAACGCTACCTCAAGGACAACGCGGGCTGGTGCTGATTCGGGGCGACCAGGTGATGCAGGGCTACTACCGCAACCCCGAAGCAACGGCAAAGGCGATCGATCCGGATCGCTGGTTCGACAGTGGTGATCTGGGCTGGGTTACGACCGAAAATGATCTGGTGCTGACGGGTCGCGCGAAAGATACGATCGTCCTCACCAATGGCGAGAACATTGAACCCCAGCCGATCGAGGATGCCTGCCTTCGCAGTCCCTACGTTGACCAGATTATGCTCGTCGGTCAGGATCAAAAATCCATCGGTGCGTTGATTGTCCCTAATCTGGAAGCTTTGCAGCAAAAGTTAGGATCAGAGCCAGATTTGACTAGCAAGCCTGTTCAAGATCTCTTCCGCCAGGAACTCAATCGGGAAGTGCAGAATCGACCGGGCTACCGAGCCGACGATCGCATCGCTACTTTTCGACTGATTGCTGAGCCGTTCACGATCGAAAATGGCTTGCTGACCCAAACTTTGAAAGTGCGGCGTAATGTGGTGGCTGATCGCTATCAGGGAGTGATTACCGAGATGTTTGCTTGATTGGTGTAGCGGTCGATCGTGTTCTGATATGGACTTCAACGGTTTAGCTCCACGATCGCATCTGCAACTGTGCCTCGAAAGACTTGTCCGGTTTGATGTTCGGCTTTGGCTTGGGCGATGTTGGCGGCAATTTCGTCGCGGCGACGATCGATGAGGCGGCGCTGAATCACGGCGATCAGGGCGGCTTGGTCTTCGGGAGGCAGAGTATCGATCGCGTCTAGAATGCTGTCGAAGGTGATGGTTGGCATGGCTGGGTGGGTTTTATCAGAGGTTCTAGTTAGGTTCGGGGCGATCGTCTTGAGGATTTGGGTTGAGTCTCAAACTCTGGTTAGGCTCGTACTCTGAGTTTAGTGCTGCGATCGCGCCAGCAAAGTCACGCGCCCTTCCAGGGAGCAGAGGGGCGATCGTCCCTCACGCTTATTTCTGCGGATCGTCTTTGTCTTGCAGTGTCCACAGAATGAGAAAACACAGTTTGAGCAGAAAAATCAGTAGACCTGCTTGTGGATTGAGCCAGACGGCCAGGCTGACGATCGTAAACTCAGTCACTTTGCGCCACTTCTTGAAGTTTGAAGGTTTTGCCTTGTCTTTTTGCTTGAGGTTGGGTTGAAACATGAGGATAAGCTCCAGAACATTGCTTAAATCCACTGTCTCAACTGGGTTTGAGAGATTTCTCTCTGACATAGACTGACTTACCCTGACATGGGCTGACAAATCTCTCTGATCACAAAAGATTGGCTAGACTGGCTGAAAAGTCTTGGTCTGTCCGTCTATGCCATCCTTGCCGCGTGATTTTCTGACTCGGATTGCTCAGACCTATGCCCTTTCTCCAGAACAGACTGCCGCATTTGTCGAAGTGTATTGTCGAGATGGAGAGGAAGTGGATGCGGCTGAAGCGTTGCATATTTCTGCTTCGGCGCTGCGAACTCGGATGAGCGGGGTGTATGACAAGTTCAGCATTGAAGGCAAAGGGCCAGGCAAGTTCTACAGGCTTCAGGTTCTTCTAATTCAAAAGCAACAGGAAAATGGAATTTCCTTAGCCGAAACAGGTTCAACGATCGACATCGATTTGCTAGTCCAGGAAATCCGATCGCAAGTTCGCCCACTGGTTAAACAGCGCTGCGGGACGATGCGAGTGCTGGATATGGAACAGCCGATTGAACTGACAGGCGAGCGCGGGATTTATACCAAAGTCAACATTTTGGAGCGGCTGTCGGGGCGGCAGCGCCGCTCGGAGGCGGAACTGCTGGAGCAGTGCGGGCTGGCGGAGTTTCGGTTTGGGCTAGGCAGACCGATCGAGGAGCGAGTGCCGGGACTGGCAGCCGTGCAGCGACACAGCAAGCTGATGGTGTTGGGCAAGCCGGGAGCGGGGAAGACGACATTTCTGAAATATCTGGCGATGCAGTGTTTGGAAGGGGATTACTTCACCGATCGCATTCCGCTGTTCATTACGCTGAAGGATTTTGCGGAGACACCGGGGCAGCCGGAGCTATTGGCGGATGTAGCGCAAAGGCTGGCGAACTGTGGCGTGGCGGATGCCAAGACGAAGGCAGTGCAGATTTTTCAGCAGGGTCGATCGCTTGTATTGCTGGATGGGCTGGATGAGGTGCGGGCGGAGGACACGCAGCGAGTTTTGCGGCAAATTCGGGACTTTTCCGATCAGTTCCCTGCTAACCAGTTCGTCATGACTTGCCGAATTGCGGCGAAGGAGTATACCTTCGAGCGGTTTGTGGAGGTGGAGATGGCGGATTTTGACCGGGAGCAAATTGCCACCTTTGCCCACAACTGGTTTCGACGCAGCAACCCGAAGAAGGGCGATCGGTTTCTGCAAAAGCTGGAGCAGAACGAGCCGATCCAGGAACTGGCGACCAATCCACTGCTGTTGACGCTGCTGTGCTGCGTGTTTGGGGAGAATGGTGACTTTGCCGCCAACCGATCGGAGCTTTACAAAGAAGGCTTGGATGTGTTGCTGAAGAAATGGGATGCCAGCCGCAGCATTGAGCGGGATCAGATCTACAAAAACCTGTCGGTGCAGCGCAAGGAAGATTTGCTGAGCCAGATTGCGTTGATCAGCTTCGAGCCGGGGGTCTATTTCATTAAGCAGAAAATCCTGGAAACCCAGATTGCCGACTTCATTCGCAATTTGCCTACGGTCTCGACTGAGCCGCAAGCTCTGGAACTGGACAGCGAAGCTGTGCTGAAATCCATTGAGGCGCAGCATGGCTTGCTGGTGGCGCGGGCCCATCAGATTTATTCGTTCTCGCACCTGACGTTTCAGGAATACTTCGCGGCTAGGGAGATTGTGGAAACGCGAGTGGATCTGAACCGGTTGGTGGATCACCTGACCGAAAAGCGCTGGCGCGAGGTGTTTTTGCTGACGGCGGGAATGCTGCGAAATGCCGATGAATTGCTGTTGTTGCTGAAGCAACGGGTGGATGGACTGGTGGCCGCAGACCCCACGATGCAACGGTTGCTCACTTGGGTGCAGCAAAAAGCTAGTTCAGTTGATTTGCCGTACAAACCTGCTGCTATCAAGGCCTTCTATTTCGCCCTCGACTTTGCCCGCGCCCTTGACCTCGCCCGCGCCCTCGACCTCGACCTCGACTTCGGCCTCAACCTCGACCTCGACTTCGGCCTCAACCTCGACTTCGCCCTCAACCCCAACCTCGCCCTCGACCTCGCCCTCGACCGTGCCCTCGACCTCGCCCTCGACCGTGCCCGCAACCCCGACTCCAACCCCAACCTCGCCCGTGCCCTCGACCGCGCCCGCGACCTCGAATTTAAGCGCAAGCTGGAAGAGTTACGCGATCGATTACCTGATGAATCTTTATCCAGGAGAGATCGAAAGCAGTGGTGGGAAAGTGACGGGAAAGCTTGGACTACCGAACTCCGCGCTGTAATGATTCAATACCGCAACATCGGGCACGACTGGCAGTTCACCTCAGAGCAAAAACGACTGTTGCAGCAGTACCATGATGCCAACAAACTCCTCGTCGATTGCCTCAACAGCGAGTGCTATCTCAGCCGCCCAGTCCGCCAGGAAATCGAAGACACCTTGCTATTGCCCATCAGCGAAATCGAGAAAAGGGTGTAGAAGAAAGGTTCAGATGAGCAAAAAGCGTAAGCTATTAGAAAAAATTCTGTCAGGCTCAAAAAACATTCAATTTGATGAACTGGTCAGCCTAGTTGAAGCGTTTGGGTTCAACCTTACGAGAGTTAGCGGCAGTCACCACATCTTCAACCACCCGGCAGTTCCAGCAATTGTTAACCTTCAGAACAAAAAAGGTAAAGCCGTTCCCTATCAAGTTAAGCAATTTCTATCCCTAAT
>DATNQR010000211.1:0-5852 GCA_036703905.1 Thermosynechococcaceae cyanobacterium | reverse complement strand
GTGCGCTGGAACAGGGCAGGAGCGATCGCCACGTAGCCTTCTTTGGCCAAGCGATCGGTCACATCCCGAATGTGGGAATTTACCCCAAAGATTTCTTGAATCACCACTATGCCTGGATAGGAGCCAGGAGCCATCGGTTCTGCCAGGTAGGCCGCGATTTGCAGATCGCCATTGGGTACAGCAGTCTGGCGTGATCGAATGGCACATTGAATGTCCTGAGTCATGGCGCTTCACTCCTATCTGCAACTTCCCGGCTAGAACCTCACCTAGAGTCCGGGATTTCACCCCTGTTGTCAACAGCAGAGTTGATGACCAAATCAGAGAAAAATCTTGTATTTTCAACTCAAAACCCTGATGGAAGAAGCATAATGCTTGATTAAAGGGCGAAAACAGCATGGCACTTGCAGTTTCATGCGGGATAGCCGGGAGGCTCTGGTATGGTTCAGTTTCGGATTCAATCGGATAGCGAGATTCCCGCTTCCACCCAGCTTTACAACCAGATTTTGTTTGCGATCGCGTCTCGGCAGTACGGGCCAGGCCATCGGCTGCCCAGCACGCGGCAGCTTGCCATGCAAACAGGGCTGCACCGCAACACCATCAGCAAAGTGTACCGCCAGCTTGAAGAAGCCGGAGTGGTTGACGCTCAGGCAGGTTCCGGGATCTATGTGCGGGACGCAGTGCAGGACGCGGGGGCGAAGGTGAAGTCGCCTGTGCTGGATCAGTATCCTGCTGCTCACCAAGTGGTGCAGAACAGCTTGGATGGACTGCTGAAGCTGGGCTGCACGCTGAATCAGGCGCGGGAGTTGTTTCTAGCAGAGATTGACTGGCGGCTGCGGTGCAGCGCTCAGGTGTTGGTCACGGCTCCTAGCCACGACATTGGCGCGGGGGAAGTGATTGTGCGGGAGTTGGAGCGGGCGCTGAACATTCCAGTGCAACTGGTGCAGATTGAAGATTTGGAGCAAACTCTGGATCAGACACGATCGGGCACGGTCGTCACCAGCCGTTACTTCATCGCTCAGGCTGAGGCGATCGCCGCACCCAAGTCTGTGCGCGTGATCCCCGTGGACATCTACGATTTCGATCGAGAAATCCAACTGATCAAGAAAATGCCCAAAGGTGCTTGCATGGGCATTGTCAGTCTCAGTTCCGGTACGGTGGGTGTAGCTGAGGTGATCATTCACAGTTTGCGGGGCGACGATCTGCTGGTGATGACCTGTCAGCTAGGCGACAACTACAAGCTCAATGCGATCGTCCGCAGCGCCCAAACCATCATCAGCGATCAGGCGAGCTGCGCCACAGTCAAAGCTGCGATCGTTGCTGGCCGAGAAGATCTGATTCGCCAACCGCAACTGATCTGCTGTGAAGATTTCATTGTGAGTAAGTCGATCGAGCTTCTCAAGCGCGAGCTGGGGCTGGAGTAAATAAAACTCAACTCCCCTTACAGCAACTCTTTGAACTGAGGATGGGTCTGGATTTCCTTCAGAACTTGTTTGATGTCCTGAGTCCGGTCTTTTTTGACGATCAGCGTCGCGTTGCCGTCGCGGACAATCACCAGATCTTCCAGCCCGATCGTCACAATCAGTTCGTCCTGGTTTGTACCGTAGAGTAGCGCTCCGTGGGTGTCTAGCCCAATGTGGTTAGCCAGTTCCACGTTGGATTGGTCGCCTTTGAGCAGGCGATCGATCGCGTTCCAGTCCCCCAGGTCGTCCCAACCAAAAGCGGCCGGCAGGACGTAGGCTTGCTGAGTTTTCTCCATCAGCGCGTAGTCGATGCTCTTCTTGGGCAGGGTGGCATAGGCATCGACTCCTTTGGCGACGATCGGCTCAATGATTTCTGGCGCGTGGGTGTGCAGTTCGTCCAGAGTTACGCCAGCCCGAAAGATAAACATTCCACTATTCCAGCTAAAGTCGCCTGTGGAGAGGAACTGCTCGGCTGTGCCTCGATCGGGCTTCTCGGTGAAACGCTGCACTCGGTAGGCCGGAAACTCACCATACTTTCCAGCACTCTCGCCCTGCTGGATGTAGCCGTAGCCTGTGGAGGGGAAAGTTGGGGAAATTCCCAAAGTGACGATCGCGTCCTCCTTTGCAGCCAGTTCTGCGGCTGCCTTCAGCGTCTCCCGAAAAGCAGCCTCGTCGCCAATCCACGGGTCAGCTGGGAAAAACCCCACTACGGCATCTCGCCCAAAGCGGTTGGCAATTTCCACCGTACTCCAGGCCACGGCGGGGGCAGTGTCTCGACCCTCCGGCTCCAGCAGCAAATTTTCCTCTGGCAAATCGGGCAACTGTTCCCGCACCCCAGCCGCCAGGTGAGCCGACGTGACTACCCACACGGTTTGCCAGTCCTCCGTCAGCGCCAAGAGGCGATCAGCAGTGGACTGCAACAAACTTCGCCCACTACCGTCCAGGCTGAGAAACTGCTTGGGACGATCGCGGCGGCTCAGGGGCCAAAACCGCTCACCTTTACCACCTGCCAGAATCACAGAAATGAGCGTCGGAGAAGTCATTGAGGAAAGCTCCATCACAGGAAGTTGATCTGGGTCAATTCTAAGCCCAGTTTCTAGCGTCGGAGGCAAGCAGGCGACCCACCTCATAGTTCCTTGACGCTGGGGGATTTGCCATAATGGGAGCATCTTGGCGATCGTGGGCTTCCTAGTTTCCCGTGCCCGACTTTGCTAACCCAACTTCGCTGACCCAACTTTGCTTATCGAGCTTTGCTTCTAGGTTGGTGCGGAGGTTGCCGATCGCTTGCGTCAAGCCAACCCTGTTTCTCTGAGGTTTGCCCATGACTGCGGACGAAATTGAGGCAATTTTGAAAGCAGCTTTCAGCCAGTGTGCCGAAGTGGGTTGTTGCCTCAGCGATCGTCAGAAGCAGATTTTGCTCCACGCGCTATGTGAACGGTTATCGGTTACGACAGAAGCAGATGTGAACTTGCTGAATCCCCTTGACCGCCTGACGGGGGAGGAGCGGCAAGCGCTGCTGGCGTTTGTCCAGCAGCAAGAGTCCCAACAAATTTCCTGGAAAGTGTCTTTGCTTAACGATTGGCTTCAGGGTCAAGATTCCGGCTCCGTGCAGTTTGTCCGCCAAAAATATGGTCTTCAGTGGCTAGACCAGGTGAAACCCATCCATCTCGATCGCTATGCTGACCTGGTGGGCGAAGTTTTGCGGCTGAAGGTGGGCGATCGCATCGAGGTCACTAACGGGCTGTGGGAATGGGTGCAGGATGACGGCCCGTGTTCCCGCGAGTGGTTTGCCTGCACGGTGGTTGGAGTGACGGCAGCGCAAGAGTCGATCGAAATGGGTTGCGTTATTCGCTTTGATAGCGGTGCGGAATACGAGATTCAGGGAATCTACGATTGGAACCGACCCAACTGGCGCTGGCTCCAAGCAGGCTAGCGAGAACCTGGCGACGGCTCCGGTTTAATCAAGCGAAGCTGGCTCCAAATGGTAAATCTCTTGGACAACGCGATCTTTGCTAGACACGAGATGGGCCTGGATGGCTTGAGTTGCTGCTAGAGAATCGCGATCGCTTACGGCTTGCAGAATGCGGCGATGTTCTCCCCGAATTTCCAGCACTCCGGGATTGTGTTCCATTGTGCGGAGCCGCAGTAGCGCCATCTTGTCAAACACCTGGTCGAGCATCTGTACCAGCCAGAAATTTTTTGACCCTTCCGCTAGAAGGCGATGGAACTGGTAGTCCAGATGGAGAAGCTGGTGCCCGCTGAGGGAATAGATTTCTTGCGTCAGGGCCTTCTCCGCTTGCTGGATGGACTGATCAAGGGCAGCTAGCTCAGGAGCAGTGATGTTGCGGCAAGCTTCAGATACTGCAAGTTGCTCTAGCGCAATCCGACAGTCGTAAAGCTGAATGGCATCGAGTACCGACAGCGTTGCCACTCGCATGCCGCCGCTTACGGGATCAGGTGTCACCAGGTTTTCCCGTTGCAGCTGCCGAAAGGCTTCTCGGATGGGCGTTCGGCTCACCCGCAGCGTCTCGGCAAGCTGAGTTTCCACCAGCCGCGTCCCAGCCTTCACTTCGCCCGTCAGGATGGCGGTTCGCAGAGCTTGGTAGGTTTGCTCGTGCAGTGATCGAGGGCGCTGAAGCGGACTGGACGGCAAAAGCAAGGGAACACTCCTCCCAGGACGATCGACAATTACATACTGACAATTACATACTGTATGCTTCACCGCTTTAGCATAGCGCTGGGACGATCGAGAAGCGCTTTTTCTCTGCCCGAACCGATCAGGCGTTTGTATTCAGCCCTACAGAAACCCACGGAATTGTCGCCTTAAATTCGTCTTGAGATTGCGTACAGAGTCAGTTCACTACGTTTCCAACCTGATTGCTACTAAATGAGGTCGGGCAACGCTTCAATTGCCCGTTCATCAGCCATTTCACCCATAGGACAGCAAGCAAGAATGACAATCCTAAAACGACTCTTTGGTCTAAGCCTAGCTGCTGTGTTGATCGTGGTGTTTTCCGGCTGCAACTCTTCTCCTCCCACTTCAGGCAGCAGCAGCGCTCCTGCCGCCAGTCCTGCCAGTTCGGCCGCCAGCGCAGACAAGCAGAGCAAAAGAGACGTGCGGGTACAGCTAGCCTTCCTGACTCAGAGCCTGGATGCAGCGCTAATCGTCGCCATCAACAAAGGTTACTTCGCCCAGGAAGGGCTGAATGTCTCCTACGAGCGGGGCTTTGGCAACTCCGACACCATCAGCAAATTGGGGACTGGCAAGTTTGACCTGGCCTTCAGCGATATGTACAACGCGCTGGACTTCAATGACAAAAACCCCAACGACAAGATCATTGCGGTGGCCATGACCCAGAGCAAGGCTCCCTTCTCCATCCTCACTCTCAAAGAGAAAGGCATCACCTCACCTAAAGACTTAGCTGGAAAAAGTCTAGGCGCTCCAGCAGGCGACGGGCCCCGCAAGCTGTTCCCAGTTTTTGCTAAAGAAGTGGGAATTGATCCGGCCTCAGTTAACTGGACAACAATGGAGCCGAAACTGCGGGAAGTCTTCTTACTGCAAGGTAAGGTTGATGCCATTAGTGGATTTGCTACCTCTGCTCTGCCCGCTTTGCTCAAGGGTGGCAAAAAGATGGACGACATCAACGTTTTCTACTACAACCAGAGCGGATTAGACTTCTACGGCAACGCGATTTTGGCCAGAGCTGATTTTGCTGAGAAAAACCCTGAAGTAGTGAAGAGTTTCGTCAAAGCCTACATCAAAGGGCTACAGGATGTGCTGAAAGATCCCTCTGCCGGACTAGATGCGGTGCTGGCGGCAGACCAGAGCAAGCTGATGGATCGGGAGTCCGAGAAGGTGCGCTTGCAGATCGCTCTGGAAAAAATGTATGTTTCCCCGGAAGCTGAGAGTTTGGGGCTGGGCGCGATCGATCCTCAGCGCCTAGAGAAGAGCATTCAACAAACCATTCAAGGATTCGGCCTCAAAAGTTCTCCGAAGGTTGCTGATATCTTCACCGATAAGTTTCTGCCAGCCAAAGATCAGCGTCTGATTCCCTCCACAGCCGATCGTAAGCCTCTGAGCTAGGGCTAGAGATCTGCTATGTAGATTACTAGAGCTAGGACACTGTTTCATAGATCAAGTTCGTAGATTAGGGGCTAGACTTTTGTTGGCATTTCCCATAACAACTCCTCAGAGTTAGCTCCGCTAATAGCTTTGTCTTCTCCATTCCTTCTCTGGTGCAATATGGTACAGCCCTTAACTGATCAGGTGACTTCCTCCGCTTCAGTGGGCGACGGTCAGCCTTTGCTGGAGTTCGATCGTGTGGGTCTGGAATATCCGTTTGAAGGCAGTGTGCGCCGAATTATTCAGGAAGTGTCCCTGTCGATTCAGCC
>DATNQR010000210.1:0-5760 GCA_036703905.1 Thermosynechococcaceae cyanobacterium | reverse complement strand
TCAAAGTCTGGCGCATAGCTACCAATTTGGGTATGGGTCTTCTCCATGCGCTGTAATCCTAGTAGATGTGGGGTAGATGAGCTTTGGAAATGGAACGGCAAAAACCTTCTACCAGCCCTGAGCGATCGCCTGGTAGCCAATTAATTTATAGACCAATTTGGCGGCGGTGAACTCGGAAACGACCGAATCGGCGATCGGGTCAAGCTCCATCACATCACAGCCGATGACTTCGTGGGTAGCGAAGATCTGCCGAAGAAAGGTCAACACTGAGTACCAATTCAAGCCACCGGGTTCCGGTGTACCGACTCCGGGAATCAGGGTTGGATCAATGCCGTCCAAGTCGATCGTGATGAACACTTTTCGGGTGGGGATGCTGGCCCATGCCCGCTCCATCCAGTCAGGCTGAGTTGCAATCTCCCGTGCCCGAAACACCGGAAGCCGCTTCTCTTTGATCAACTCTGCTTCTTCCCGACAAATGCTGCGAATGCCCACCTGCACTGTAGGCAGTCCCATATCCACGACCCGCCGCATAATGCAGGCGTGGTTGTGGATTGAGCCTTCATACTCATGGCGCAGATCACCGTGGGCATCAATCTGAACCACCGTGAACGCTTCACCCGGATTCGCCTGTCGGTAAGCTTCCACAATGCCCGTGGTGATGCTGTGTTCGCCGCCGAGCGCAATCACAAACTTGCCGTCAGCCACCGATCGAGCCACCGCGTCTTGCGTCTGCTTCAGCATCGCTTCAGAAGAGACTTGACCCGCACGGGTGTCGGCGATCGCGTCGTGCGTGTAAATGCCCACTTCCCACAGTTCCCGGTCTAGCTCTTCGTCGTAGTATTCCACCTGCTGAGAGGCATCCAGCACCGCATCGGGCCCGTTCTCGCAGCCCCGTCGGTAGGTGGTGGTCGCCTCGAAAGGAATCGGCAGGATCACAACCTGAGCATTGAGGTAGGTTGCCGCGACATCTGGGCCGAGGAAGGGGAGCGTGACGGTGGGAGATTGAACGGACATGAGGCAACAAGTAAGAGCAACACCTGATCCTGACATACTCTAGTGAGGAATGACCACTGCGATCGTCCTGATGTGGACTGCCGCCATGCTGTTCGATTTTCATCTGCGTCCCCTGGAAGAAGTGATGCCCTGGGGTAAGCCTCCTAACTCATATTTGTCGTGGTTTGTCCTCACGGATGGTTTCTACCGCCTGCAAGTCGGCTCAGAGTTTCTGTTCAACTACTCGGATGATTTTGCTGAACGCTGGGCTGCACAATCTGTCAGCGTCCACACTCGATCGTTTGTCGATTATTACGTGGTGCGGCTCTGGGAAGATCTGCTCGAAATCCTGCCTGATGTGCTTGAGCCTCTACCACTGAGATTTCCAGCTTGTTTAAGGACGACAAAACTGCCTGGTTTGGGTGGGAAAGTGCTGCGTCAGATTGGCTCGACTATCAACCCGACGAAGACGCTGCAATGGATACCTATGAACTTCTAGTCTCATGGCAACGCGATCGGCGGTTGAGCGCTGCCCATCTTCAAAACTCGCCCATAGTTTGGATATGGTCTACCGATCTCCATGTTTTTATTAGCTGGGACAACACAGACAGAGTGGTGGAAGGCATCCAGGTTTGGTCAATAGAACAAGGTCACTATCGTTTAGACCGAAGCGAGTTTCTGAAGGAAGTTCAGGCCTTCCACGACAAACTAACACGTGAAATGGCTGAACGGGTCGAGCGTGTTTGCGATCGCGGCTGGCGGCCAGAAGTTTCTGTCAACCTCGAACATCTGAAACATAAGCAACACGATCGGGGAACGTGACTGGATCAGGCTCTCGGCAAACCTCCCTCAACGGCCTGGGATGAGGTGCTGTCGGCGATCGGCGTGATGTCAGCTACTCCGGCAAGTTGGCAAGAACAGCTTGCTTCTCTGGAGTCAAGTCTTCGGGATCGAGGGCGATAACGGGCTGATCGGGCAGCAGGGCCGAGGGGCAGAGATCCACCAAAGCACAGCGATCGCACTGAGGAGTGCGGGCGTTGCAGACGGCGCGGCCGTGGTAGATCAGCCGAATCGACCAATTCTCCCAGTCAGGTTGGGGAATTAGCCGCATCAAATCTCGCTCGATCCGGATCGGGTCGGTGTACTTCGTCAAACCCAGGCGGTAAGTGAGGCGTTTGACGTGAGTATCAACCGTCACCCCCATGTGCAGGTCAAAGGCGTGCGCCAGCACCACATTGGCAGTCTTGCGGGCCACTCCAGGCAGGGTCAGCAATTCCTCCATCAGTTGCGGCACTTCGCCCCCAAACTCCGCCATAATGCGGCGACAGGCAGCTTGAATGTTCTTAGCTTTGTTGCGAAAGAAGCCAGTCGATCGCACCAGATTCTCAATCTCTTCCAGGTCGGCGGCCGCTAGGGCCGCCGCATCGGGATAACGACGAAACAGCTCTGGCGTAACTTTGTTTACCCGCTCATCGGTACACTGGGCAGACAGAATCGTTGCCACCATGAGCTGCACTGGCGTTTCAAAGTCCAGAGTGCAGGGCGCTTCAGGATAAAGCCGCTTCAGCCGCAGCAGAATTTCGATCGCCCGTTGCTGCTGGGCCGATAGCTTGCGGGTAATGCTCATGGTTGGTTGAGTGCCGCAGCCTAGCGAAATAGCCGTTGCACTGACTCAAGCTGCGTCGTGTCGCGGACAATCAGAAACACGCCTAAACCCAGCAGCAGCATTAACCCTGTCTGCATCACGCCATCTTGAATCTTGCTGGGCAGAGGCTTGCCCCGCAGACCTTCAATCAGCAGAAAGGCCAAATGCCCACCATCCAGAGCGGGTAGAGGCAGGATGTTGATGATCGCTAGGTTAATGCTAATTAAGGCAGCAAAGCTGAACAAGCGGGAAGCATCAGAGTTGACCAGCCGTGCGCCTTGCTCCACGATCTTTACGGGGCCAGCAACTTGATTCGCCACCTGTCCAAAGTTGGTAATCAGTTGCCCGAAGCCCTGTACCGTCAGCACAACGATGCGCTGGAATTCGTCAGCGGCCGTGGTGAACAAAGCGATCGGATTGCTTGGATGCTCGTACACAGTGTTGCCGTTGGGCAACAGTTGCACACCAATTCGCGACTTGCCATCGGCATCTAGCTTCGGAGTCACGTTCACAGTTAGTGACTCTGTATCCCGTTTCAGGGTGAGCTTGATCGGCTTGTTTGGGTTGGACTCGATCGCCGATCGCAGCTGCGCGGTGGCTTTGTCAGAAGCTTGCAAAGGCGTTCCGTTCACCGCCACGATCAGATCGCCTTCCCGAATTCCTGCCTGGGCCGCCACTGAATCCTGAGAGACCACACTGGGAACCAGCACCCCCGGTTCGTAGTTGAAGCTTTTGGGAATGCCCACAACGCCTAACTGAATCACCAGCAGCAAGTAGGCAAAAATTAAGTTAGAAATTACCCCAGCGCTAATAACGATCGCCCGATCCAGCACGGGGCGATTCTTCAGTAAATTGGGATCATCTTTAGGAATGGTGCTGTCGGGGTCGTCGTCGGGGAAGCCCACAAATCCCCCTAGAGGAAACGCCCGCAGGGCATACTCTGTCTCCGGCCCCTGATATTTGAGTAGAACCGGGCCAAAACCGATCGAAAAACGATTGGCATAGATGCCTTGTAGACGGGCAGCTAGAAAGTGCCCCAACTCATGAACCACAATCAGGAGGGCCAGAACGGCGATCGCTGCCAATACAGACATAGTGGGTCAGTTAATCTTTGTGAATAGCTTCCTCATTCTAGAAGGTTTTGCTAGAGGCAGTATCGAACGAGGGACGGATCACCGTTGGTGGATGGGCGATCGCCAGGGTTGAACTGTAGGTCATGCAATGGATGAGTAGAAATTCGAGCCGTAGCCGGACTACCGCTTGCCAGCAAAACTGAACGATCGAAAGTGCCGCGCCTGCTGCTCAATTCGACTGGCCAAGCGATCGCATACCAGATTGCAGAGTTCAAAAATCAAATCATCCTGCACGCTGTAATACGCCAACGTGCCTTCACTGCGGCGATTCAGAATGCCCGCCTGCATCATCACTTTCAAATGCTTAGAGACGTTCGCTTGACTGGTGTTGGTCGCTTCCACCAAGTCTTGAACACACTTTTCGCCATCGCGCAGCACATTCAAAATCTTCAGCCGCATGGGTTCCCCCAGAACGCTAAAGTACTCCGCGACCTGTAGAACGACTTCTTTCGGAACAGGCTTCAAAGATTTCATGCAAGTTGTGTGTGGGAGGAGGACTGATCCCCAGATTCTATACACTCAACCCGCCTACCGCAAGGGGATCACCTGCATTACCGCAGGTTTGCTGACATTTCTACGATCGATGTTTTTTCTCGATCTACAAGCTACGGCTGTCATCATTCCTCTGAAGAGGATAGTTCTCTGAAGAAAATGTATTGATGCTTCCCAGGCTATTTGCTCAAATTAGCCTGGGGCACGGTGTCAAGGAGTTCCTGGACGATCGCTCTAGCTGACCTTCCCCCTTTAGGAATCAGCCGGTGGGCAAGAACATGGGGAGCCAAATATTTAACGTCATCGGGAATGGCAAATTCGCGACCTTCTAGAAAAGCATAGGCTTGGGCAGCGCGATAAAGTGCAACTGAGCCTCTTGGACTGGCTCCCAAAGTGACAGCTTCGTGGTGACGAGTCGATCGCACCAGCGCCAATATGTACTGCTGGAGCGAGGATTCAATTTTCACCAGCGCCGCCAGCCGTTGCAGTTCTTGCACTTCTGCCAGGGAAATTGCGGGCTGCAACTCTTTCACATCCGTTCGCTGCTGGAGCCGTTGCAGCATTTGCAATTCTTCAGCTTCAGTGGGGTAGCCCAGAGATAGCGCCAGGGTGAAGCGATCCATCTGCGCCTCTGGCAGCGGAAAAGTGCCCTGATATTCCACTGGGTTTTGAGTGGCTATGACGAAAAACGGGTTGCCCACAGGACGAGATACGCCATCCACCGTTACTTGATGTTCTTCCATTACCTCCAGCAGAGCAGACTGCGTGCGAGGCGTAGCGCGATTAATCTCGTCTGCCAACAAGATATTGGTGAACACTGGCCCCGCCATGAATTCAAAAGCAGCGGCCCCTTGGTTCCAAATGTTGGTTCCAGTAATATCCGTGGGCAACAAGTCTGGAGTGCACTGAATTCGCTGAAATCTGCCCTCGATCGACTTAGCCAAAGATTTCGCCAGCAGGGTTTTGCCAACTCCAGGCACATCCTCTAGCAAAGTGTGACCCCCCGCCAGCAGCGCCACCAACACCAGACGGATTGACTCGTGCTTGCCGACAATTACCTGCCCCAGATTTTTGGTGAGGTGCTGAATTCGATCGTTCATCGTGGTCGCCGCCCCTGCTGAAGGTTGAGATGTGTGTTCCCAGTGTGCCTTGTCTATCTAAACTGCGTCACTGTTTGCGTTCTGTTCCTGCCCCTCAGATGAAGCCAGTAGCACCCTAGCTGTCGCACAATCCGTCTGAATTTGAGTCTTAAGGGCATCCAGCGAATCGAACTTCTGCTCCGGCCTGAGGAAATGTTCTAGATGAACGACGATCGTCTGTCCGTACAGATTCCCTGACCAATCCAATAGATGCACCTCAATCACCTGCTGCGTTCCATCTACCGTAGGACGGTAGCCCAAATTCATTACAGCGGGAAATTTAGGCGCGTTGAGGGGGAAATTCTCTGGTTGGCACTGCACCTGCACCGCATAGACTCCAGTCTGCGGCAGGAACTTG
>DATNQR010000209.1:0-14407 GCA_036703905.1 Thermosynechococcaceae cyanobacterium | reverse complement strand
CAGTGTTGGAGGATTTCAGAGAGAACCTGGCAAAGATTGCAAAAACTTTGACAAAAACTTTTGTCTGTTGGTTGAGCGATAGCTTTTATCTGTTGGTTGAGCGATCCTCAATTTCATCCAAATTCATCCAGATTTCTCAATCTCATCTAGATTTCTCACCGATGCGAGTTGCGATCTTCGGAGGCACATTCAACCCAGTGCACTGCGGACACCTACTTATAGCTAAAGCTGCCGCCAATCAGTTCAGCCTAGATCTTGTCTTCTGGGTTCCCACTCACCATCCTCCCCACAAGCGCCAGAACCTGACGGAGTTTGAGCATCGGTTGGCGATGGTGAAGGGGGCGATCGCCGACAATCCAAAGTTCCGGGCTGTGGATACGGGGACTCGGCAGGGGGAACTGTCCTATGCGATCAATACATTCAAGGATCTGCAAGCGCTCTACCCACATTGTCAGTGGTACTGGATCTTAGGTCAGGATGCTCTTCAGAACTTACCTAGATGGCGCGGTGTTGCCGAGCTGGCGGCGGAGTGTAGCTGGCTGGTTGCCCCCCGTACTGCAAGTTCGACAGGCTCTACTGCTTCCGAAACTGCCCTGCTGCCCCAATCCTTCCGGCTACACTGGCTGGAAATGCTTGGGGTCGATATTTCTTCTAGTCTGGTGCGGAGCTACTTGGAGCAAGGGCGATCGACCCGCTCTCTTGTTCCAGAATCAGTGCAGCAATATCTCCAGGAGCATCGGCTTTTTGAAAACTCAGAAGCCAGTTATCCAACCAACTAAGGCGTAGCAAGTTGAGGCGCACTAGGTTAAAATACTTACTCAAGCTGAAGCTAAAACTGGAATCACCCTTCAGCAAATTCAGCTTAGGGACGGACTCTGGAAGGCCAGTTGAGCAGAGCATTTGAGCCACTTCTTCCGCTTGAGGTCGTGGATCAGAGTTATTGCACTGAGATCCCCTGAGTCTTATGATCGGTTTGGCTGTTCAGGCAACTCATTTAGTAGACAGAGGGCAAGACGCAGTGGTTAGAGTCGCAATTAACGGATTTGGACGCATCGGTCGGAACTTTTTGCGGTGCTGGGCAGGCAGAGAAAACAGTCAGCTTCAGGTTGTTGCCATCAACGACACCTCCGACCCCAAAACGAATGCTCACCTGTTGAAATATGACACGATGCTGGGCAGGTTTGATGCTGACATTAAGGCAGGGGAAGACACGATTACCGTCAACGGCAACACGATCAAATGTACCTCCGATCGTAACCCTGAGAATTTGCCCTGGAAAGCCTGGGATATTGACTTGATTATTGAAGCTACGGGCGTTTTCATCAGCAAAGAAGGCGCAACTAAGCACATTAACGCTGGGGCGAAAAAGGTGCTGATTACGGCTCCCGGCAAGAATGAAGACGGAACCTTTGTGGTCGGTGTGAACCACCAGAGCTACGACCATCACAAGCACAACGTCATCAGTAACGCCAGCTGCACGACCAACTGCCTCGCTCCGATCGCCAAAGTTCTCAACGACAACTTCGGCATCATCAAAGGTGTAATGACCACCACCCACAGCTACACCGGAGATCAGCGTTTGCTGGATGCCAGCCACCGGGATCTACGGCGGGCGCGGGCCGCAGCTCAGAACATCGTGCCGACTTCCACCGGGGCAGCGAAAGCAGTGGCGCTGGTGTTGCCAGAACTGGCGGGTAAGCTGAACGGTATCGCCCTCCGGGTTCCCACCCCCAACGTATCGGTAGTGGATTTGGTGATTCATGTAGAGAAGCCCACGATCGCTGAACAGATAAATGATGTCCTGCGATCTGCTTCGGAAGATTCAATGAAGGGCATCATCAAGTACAGTGATTTGCCTCTGGTGTCGAGCGACCACGCCGGAACTGATGAATCGTCGATCGTGGACTCAGCCCTGACAATGGTGATGGGTGGAGATTTGGTGAAGGTGGTGGCCTGGTACGACAACGAGTGGGGCTACAGCCAACGGGTGGTAGATCTGGCTGAGGTTGTGGCTCAAAATTGGGTTGCTTGATGCTGAAGTAATCACCTCCTTCGACTTGCTCAAAAGCTACTGACTTCGATCGAGCCTTGTGTGGTTTGATCGAAGTTTTTTATCTATAGCCATAGCCTCAGCCATAGTCTCATAGGTTATAACGGGGTGCAGGGATGGAACCCCTAACTGGGGCGATGTCCTAGTTGTCTGCACTACAACTGCAAAGGTACTACAACTACAAAACAAGTAGAAATTGAAGCGTGACCTGGATCACCTTACGCACCACAAGCGGGCGCTGGGAAGCTGAAATGATGCAGCAAATTCTCACGGCTCACGAAATTTCCAACCGGATTGTCGATCTGGGTTCCGTGCCCTACTTGGGGTTAGGAAGCCCTGCGGCCCTGCAAGTTCGGGTGGGCGATCGATGGGCAGCAGCCCTGCTGCTTAGTCCGCTTGAGGAGGACGCGGAGACGCAGGAGTAGTTGGTATAATCAGCCAGCAACTCAAAGTCGTCGCTCAACGTCTAGAGAGCCAGGGAGTTGCTAGGCTGCACTCGAAGGCTAGGTTCTGTTGACTTCTAAATCAAGATGAAGGTGACAAGGGAGTTTGAGGATGATGCCCTCAAACTCCCAGTTCGACCCAAAATGTAGATGTCAACCCAATCTAGGCTGCATTGAGGAAAGAGCGACTCAATTCACTCGTGAGGAATAGATTCCGTCCATGTCTTTATTTGATTGGTTTGCGAACCGTCGGAAAGCGGAGCCTGTAGTCAAGGAAGGACAGGAGCGCGAGATTGCCGATGGTCTATGGTCAAAGTGTGAAGTTTGCGGAGTCCTCACCTACACCAAAGACTTGCGACTGAACCAAATGGTCTGCCCAGAGTGCGACCACCACAAGCGGATCTACAGCGACGAACGGATTCGCCAACTGATGGATGGCAGCACCTGGAAACCAATGGATGAAGGACTGTGCGCCACTGATCCCCTCAAGTTTCGAGATCGCAAACCCTACAGCGATCGCCTACGGGAGATGCAGGAAAAGCTCAAGATTGCCGATGCGGTGCAAACTGGAGTGGGACGGATCGAAGGCTCAACCCTCGCCCTGGGCGTGATGGATTTTCGCTTCATGGGCGGCAGTATGGGATCAGTTGTGGGCGAAAAATTGACCCGTTTGATCGAGCGAGGAACCAGAGAGCGCTTGCCTGTAGTGATTGTCTGTGCCTCTGGAGGAGCCAGAATGCAAGAAGGAATGTTGAGCCTGATGCAGATGGCAAAAATCTCTGGCGCTTTGGAGCGGCATCGATCGTCGCGGTTGCTCTATATCCCCGTCCTCACCCATCCCACCACAGGCGGCGTGACTGCCAGCTTTGCCATGCTGGGCGACATCATTCTGGCAGAACCAAAGGCAACGATCGGCTTTGCAGGACGGCGCGTAGTGGAGCAAACCTTGCGCGAAAAGCTCCCCGAAGGTTTTCAAACCGCCGAGTACTTGCTGAAACATGGGTTTGTCGATGCGATCGTGCCCCGACCTCAACTGAAAAAGACCCTGGCACAACTGATCCGGCTACACCAACCTGTCACTACTGTCCTACCCTCGCCTCTACATCATCATCCTGAAGTCCGGCCTTTCATCAGCGCTCCTGACTAAATTTTGTTGACTTTTAAGCCAGGATGAAGGCGATAAGGGAGTTTGAGCGCTTCGACCTCAACAGGAGGCGTTGCCCCCTGCAACTCCGCTTTAGCCCAGAATGTCAACACAAACTAGAGCGATAGAGTTGCGATCCCCAAGTTTTCTCTGGAGTGGGTAGAATTCTCTCGCTGGAGCAGGACAATCGCTGCGATCGTCTGCAATTGCTTGGGAAAGGGGTCGTACAGTGGCATGATATTGAAAAGACTCAATTGAACTGAACGCCTACGTTCGATCAGCTTTGCAGACCTGTTCAACGCAAATTTTGCAGAAACTTTTCAGGCGACCGAGGTCGCTGATGTTCCGGAGAGCCTCTGAAGATTCGAGCGCTCCAGTTGATTGAGTCCACGATTGAAACCCAGATACCTGAGCCACATCCAAGGAGAACCATGTTTAAAAGATACATTTGGCTGGTAGTAGCCACTGTATTTTTCGCTTTTCAACTGTTTGTCGGCAGCGTCTCGGCAGCAGAATTGGACAAAGCGATTCGAACCATACCCGTGAATGGGGATGGGGACACCACCGTGCTGAGTTTGAAGCAGGTGAAGGAAGGCAAGCGCTTGTTTCAGTATGCTTGTGCCCAGTGTCATGCAGGCGGAGTTACTAAAACTGACCCCAACGTGGGACTAGACCCAGAATCTTTGGCTCTGGCTACACCGCCCCGCAACAGCGTTGACTCGCTGGTGGACTACATGAAAAACCCAACTAGCTACGATGGTGCAGAGTCGATCGCAGAAATGCACCCTAGTCTCAAGAGCAAAGACAACTACCCAGAGATGCGGAACCTGACCAACGACGATCTGGTTGCGATCGCTGGACACATTTTGCTGCAACCAAAGGTTGTCGGTGACAAGTGGGGCGGCGGCAAAATCTACTATTAAGCAGCGCTAGCCGATAGGCGGTGCTGGCTGCTCCTCTACCTCTAAGCACGAAATTATGACTCGATCGGCTCAGATACGCAGTCTGATTTTAATGGTTCTCGTTGGCTGGCTGGCGCTCACGCTGCCTGCTCAAGCTGCCGTAGATTCCTACATCGGCCGCTACCTGCACGTCAGCGATTCGATCCCCCTAGAGGTAGATGAGCAAGGCAGCACTCGCCCTTTCTCTGCCGCGGAACTCACGACGGGGAAGCAACTGTTTGAGCGCAACTGCCTCAACTGTCATGTAGGCGGAACGACTTTGCCTAATCCTTCAGTGTCCCTGTCATTGCACGACCTGCAAGGGGCAACACCTCCGCGGGACACGATCGCCACTCTGGTTGCCTACCTCCGGCAGCCCATGGTGTACGACGGTAGCGAAGAATCCGATTGGTGTCGTCGAGTCCCCGAAAGCTGGCTATCTCAGGCGCAGGTGGAAAGCCTAGCAGGTTTCATTCTGCGAGCGGCTCAGGTTGCTCCAGGCTGGGGAATTGAAAAATTCTCTAAGGAGTAGCTTCGCCTGACGGCTATCTCTAATGGACATACCTGGAACGCGCTTCACCAAACGTCTTGAGAAGTTTGACAGCTTGTCAAAGATTTGGTTTAAGATCGAAGTTAGTGTATGTGATCACAATTGTCTGAGAAAACTATGAAGATTTCCTCCATTTTGAAGCGCGTCTGTATGTCCTTGTTTGCGGCTCTCCTGGTGATCGGTAGCTTTGTGCCAGCTTCTCCAGCAGCGGCCGAGTCCTACACCGTTAAGATGGGCGGTGACAACGGGATGCTGGTGTTTCAACCCGCGAATCTGACGGTCAAGCCCGGAGATACTCTTAATTTTGTTGTCAATAAGGTTCCTCCTCACAACGTTGTGTTTGATGACAAAACCATTCCTAACGGTGACAAAGCTTTGGCGAAGTCCCTTTCTCACCAGGCTATGGAGATGAGTCCTGGAAAAGGCTTTGATGTCACGATTCCCGAAGACGCACCTGCGGGTACCTACTCCTTCTACTGTGCGCCTCACCGTACTGCTGGTATGGTTGGAAAGCTCACGGTTGAAGCCTAATCATTTGGGGTACGCCCAGCGGGAGGGTACTCCTTAGTTTCAGTTTCTCCTCCTGGGCCCTGAGCGATCGAAAGCAGCTATTCTGTCTCTCGTTCCTGATTTGTTAATGTTTTGTTGCTCTCGAATTTCCTGGAAGAGAACCTTTGAAAAATTTGCTGTTAGGTATTTTGCTGGCGATCGCTCTTTCGACGATCGCCTTTTTTTCTCCCGTTGAGGCTGCTAACCTCGACAACGGAGCTAAGATTTTCAACGCCAACTGTTCTGCCTGTCATCTAGGCGGCAACAACGTAATCATCGCTAGCAAATCTCTGAAGAAAGAAGCCCTAGAGAAGTACGACATGGATTCTCTGGACTCTATTACCCTTCAAGTGACGAAGGGCAAGAATGCAATGCCTGCCTTTGGTGGACGACTGAATCCCGCTCAAATTGAAGATGTCGCGTCCTACGTGTTGCAGCAGTCTGAAAAGGGCTGGTAGATGTTTAACTGAATGCTCAAGCACGATCGCTCTGGGTAATCTAGTCTGGGTAATCCGAAAAGCCAGTGTAATCTAAGAAGTCAGTTCACTTCCGCTTGAGACGGGGCATTGGCCGAGGGGAGTGGAAGCGGGGCAATGCAGGAGGGATAGGTAAGCTAGGTGTCCCTTGAGGGACTTTGGGCTGAGATTTAGTTTGAAGAGCTTTAAGACCTAGCCGCTTCGATGGATGACGAGTCATGCGTTTGCTGGTTGAGCTTGCCCAGTCGCTGAAAGAATGCAGCAACGCCCCCAACTCTAAGCCGATCGTGAGAGACAACCACTCTGACCAGTGCTGTTGCAACGATCGCTCAACGCTCTCGCGGCTATCAGTCAACATCTGCTGCACTAAAATCCGCCAGTCTGTGGTCATTCCCATTGTCTGACCTAAGATAGCGCTTCCCAGAATCAGCACAACTCCCCCTCCTCCTAGCCAGGTCAGCAAATAACCGATCCGTCCCAAAGTGCCCACGATGGGAGCATGTGACCAAACGGAACGATGCCGCAGCGATCGCTGGTAGGGCAGCCAGATCCAGCGCAACACGCCCCAGCGCTTGAATTGCTGAGAGTAAATGTCTAAATCTGGCCCAAACATCAACCCACTGAACAGAAACCCACTCGATACCCACAGGGTCAGACCAGGACTCTGAGTTCGCTCTAAAGTGATGCCCGCTACGAAGGGCAGGCTCCACAGAGTAATGCTGTCGTGGGTTCGACCGGAAGGCATGGGCAACTCGGTAGCGCGACATTTGAAGCAATAGTAGCAGTTGCGCGATCGTTCTGTTACTATAGGTAACTGTGCCCGAAACCCAGAGGGGCGGTTAGCTCAGTTGGTAGAGCGCCTGCCTTACAAGCAGGATGTCACAGGTTCGAGTCCTGTACTGCCCATCGGTTGCCTGTTTCCGTTTGCCTCCGGGGGCAACAGCCAACCTGTAGATTCATCACTTCAAGGTAGCAGTAGCTATGGCTAAACGCATTCAGTTGGTTCTCAGTCAAGATGTGGGTAAATTAGGTCGATCAGGCGATCTGGTCGAAGTAGCACCAGGCTATGCTCGCAACTTTCTGATCCCCCAAGGGATGGCAGTGCGGACGAATCCTGGCATTCTTAAGCAGGTGGAGCGGCGCAGAGAAATTGAGCGCCAGCGCCTTGCAGAACTGAAGGTGGTGGCGGAAGCTCAGAAGCAAGCGTTGGAAGCCGTAGGCAAGCTGTCGATCGCCAAGCAGGTGGGCGAAAACGAGGCTATCTTTGGAACCGTCACTACCCAAGATGTGGCAGATGCAATTCTGCAAGCGACTCAGCAGGAGATCGATCGTCGCGGCATCACGATTCCTGATGTTCACAAGCTTGGCACCTACAAAGCTGAGATCAAACTGCACCCAGAAGTTTCAGCCACGCTAGAAGTTCAAGTTGTTCCTGCCTGACGCTCAGCTGCGGCTATGCTTAATGCTGCCTTCGCGCCCATGCCGGTTAGTTAACCGCATGGGCTGTTTTATGTATAGCCACAACTTCATAGGTTAGGACGGGGGACAGGGATGGAACCTGTAGCTGGGGGCATTGTCCCCACCCCCCTTTAAACCTAATGTCTTGAGCAAGCTTGTCTACAGCCATGCCTCTCAGACCACGCAGTTGTGGCAATTGAACGTTAAACGAATCAGGCGTTGTTAAGGCTATTCTGGCTCTTCTCTCCTGAGAGAAGAGTTGAGGATGGGGATCATTCAGCCCAGCATTCAGCAACGCTCAAATCACATTTCGATGAAAGCGCTAAAATCGCAGGAAATCCACCCCTTGAATCCCTATGAGCGACCCAGTTCTGCAAGTGCATGACCTTGAAGTGCAGTTCCCTACCGAGGCGGGGCTAGTCCGGGCAGTGGACGGGATTTCCTTTGAGGTGCAGCGTGGGCAAACTCTAGGGATTGTGGGCGAGTCGGGATCGGGCAAGTCGGTGACTTCCCTGGCGGTGATGGGGCTGGTTCCGTCGCCTGGATTAATCTCTCACGGCGAGATCTTGTTTCATAATTCGGACGATCGTGCCGCGGCTGTGGATCTCGTTAAGCTGCCCAGACGCAAGCTGGAAGACTACCGCGGCGGCGAGATTTCAATGATCTTTCAGGAACCAATGAGTTCGCTGAACCCAGTTTATACAATCGGCTTCCAGCTAGTCGAAGCGATTCGGTTACACAAATCCATTTCCCAGGCAGGCGCAGAACAAGAAGCGATCGCCCTGCTGCAAGAAGTGCGAATTTTGCCTTCGGATGACGTGTTGAAGCAGCGCTATCAGGAGGAACTACACCAGAGCAATCAAGTTATCCCCAACGATCGAGACCTCGATCGCCAAATTTCTCGCCAGAAGGCGGCTTTTCTGAACCGCTATCCTCACGAACTTTCTGGCGGTCAGATGCAACGGGTGATGATTGCCATGGCCATCTCCTGCGACCCAGCACTGCTGATTGCCGATGAGCCAACGACAGCGCTAGATGTGACTGTGCAGGCAACGATTTTGGATCTGCTGCGGGACTTGCGCGATCGTCGGGGTATGGCGATCGTGTTCATCACCCACGACTTGGGCATCATTGCGGAAATTGCCGACCATGTAGCGGTGATGTATCGCGGCAAAATTGTCGAGTCGGCTCCGGTCTGGCAGATCTTCTCCAATCCCCAGCACCCTTACACAAAAGGCTTGCTGACCTGCCGCCCTCGGCTCGATCGTCGTCTCAAGCGCCTGCCCACTGTCTCGGATTTTATGCAGGTGTCCACCAGTTCTACGGGGGAACTGCTGATTGAGGAGCGAGGAACTGATGTAGCTCAAGCTTTGCATCTTGCTGAAGAAGTGAGCAATGCCGACCTAACTCAACGGCGGGCCGATTTGGAAAAACAGACGCCGCTGCTGTCAGTGCAAAATTTGCGCGTCTCTTTCCCCGTGCGGGGCGTGTTTGGCGGCACAAAACGCTACACGATGGCGGTAAACGATGTCAGCTTTGAGGTCTATCCGGGAGAAACTTTGGGTTTGGTGGGCGAATCGGGCTGTGGCAAATCCACTCTGGCACGGGCGATCCTACACCTGATCAAACCCGCTAGCGGGCAGGTGCGGTTCGATGGGCAGGACGTAACTGGGTTAAGTGCTGACCAATTGCGACGGCTGCGGCGAGAAATGCAGATTATTTTCCAGAATCCCTTCAGTGCTTTGGATGCGCGCATGAACGTTGGCAGTGCGGTGATGGAGCCGATGCAGATCCACCACCAGCCTAAAACCAGGCAGCAGCAGCGAGCGGAAGCGGGCTATTTGCTGGAGCGGGTGGGGCTGAGTGCAGATGCCATGAGCCGCTATCCCCACGAATTTTCTGGAGGTCAGCGCCAGCGCATCTGTATTGCAAGAGCCTTGGCGTTGAAGCCGAAGTTCATTATTTGCGATGAATCCGTGTCGGCGCTGGATGTATCGGTACAAGCCCAGGTGCTGAATTTGCTCAAGGCTTTGCAGAATGAGTTCAACCTGACCTACATCTTCATTTCCCACGATCTGAGCGTGGTCAAATTTATGAGCGATCGCATTCTGGTAATGAATCAGGGTCGCATTGAGGAGATCAACACCTCAGACCAGATCTATCGCGCTCCCCAAAGTGACTACACGCGCCAGTTGATCTCAGCAATTCCGATCGGCAATCTCGATCGCATCCGTGAACAACAAGCTCGCCGTGGCTTGTCGGTAGGGTAGAGCTGCCTACAGTTAGGACTGCTGTCGCTGTAGACAGCTTAGGACTATGGGTTGACGGGGTACAGAGCTCTATTATCTGAACCCCGTCCTGACCTATGAGATTAAGGCTATGTCGCTCATGTCTGAGCGACTCTCACTCGCGCATTCTGGAGAGCCAGCCGAACCTGCTCAAACCCTGTGCCGCCGTAGCTGTTGCGGGCGGCGACCACCTGAGCAGGGGCGATCGCCGCATAGATATCCGGCTCAAAGGCGGGATGCAGCGCTTTCCACTCTTCCAGCGTCAAATCCTTTAATAGCTTGTTCTGAGCCAGGGAAGTTTTGACGACTTTGCCCACCAGATTGTAGGCTTCGCGGAACGGTACGCCCTTCGAGGCCAGGTAGTCGGCGACATCGGTGGCGTTGGAGAAATCTTCGTTCACCGCCGCTTGTAACCGCGCTGTGCGAAACTCCATCCCCTCACTCAGAAGAATCGTCATTGCCTCCAGACTGCTTTGCACCGTCACCACTGCATCAAATAGCGCCTCTTTGTCTTCCTGCAAATCTTTGTTGTAAGCCAGGGGCAATCCTTTCATCAGCACCAGCAGCGCCTGAAGATGACCGAAGACGCGCCCAGTTTTGCCGCGCACCAGTTCCGGCACATCTGGATTTTTTTTCTGAGGCATGATGCTGGAACCCGTGGAGCAGCTATCTTTGAGGGTGACGAAGCCGAACTCCTCAGAAGCCCACAGAATCACTTCTTCCGACAGGCGACTGAGATGCACCATGATCAAACTGGAGGCGCAGAGGAACTCGATCGCAAAGTCGCGATCGCTGACGCCATCTAAGCTATTGGCATACACACCGCCAAAGTGGAGCAATTCTGCTGTGTAGTGGCGATCGATAGGAAAAGTCGTCCCCGCCAGCGCTCCTGATCCCAACGGTGACACATTGACACGCTGGTAAATCTCTCCCAATCTCTCCCAGTCGCGCTGGCTCATCTCGAAATAGGCCAACAGGTGGTGGGCCAGACTAAGGGGTTGGGCCCGTTGCAGGTGCGTGTAGCCAGGGATCAAAGTTTCAACGTGCTGTTCTGCCAGGGTGAGCAAGACATTCTGAAACTCCCGCAGGCGAGTGCGAATCAGTTGGATTTGCTCCCGTAGGTACAAGCGTGTGTCTGTGCCTACCTGGTCATTGCGCGATCGAGCCGTATGTAGCTTCTTGCCCACGTCGCCCACAATTTCCGTCAGGCGGCGCTCTACTGCAAAGTGAACATCCTCCGCCTCAACGCCCGGACTGAAGAAACCTTGACGATGCTCCCGCCGCACTTGCTCTAAACCAGTTACCAGTTGCTCGCCTTCTTCGGGCGAGATGATGCCCGTGTGGGCCAGCATTCTGGCATGGGCCTGAGAGCCAGTAATGTCGTATTCCAGCAGTTGAATATCAAACCCGATGCTGGCGTTGAAGCGGGCGATCGCCGGATGCAAGGCCGACTCAAAACGCTGACTCCAGGTGATTGAAGGAGGGGTAGCCATGGGCTGAGATTGCTGATTCAATGCAGTACTTACCTTTGCGATCGACCAATTGCGGCAATGGATTATGGATTACCGTTTTGCCGTATTAACCCTAGCGTGGCTGAAGTGATTCAACCGTAGCTTGTGAAACTCCTGAAGATGTATCCCATGATGAAGCCAACCAGCAAGGCCCAAATCTGCCCTGTCTTAACAAAGTTGTTGAACGAGCGCTGCACATCGCCCATCAGGTCAACTTCAATTTTGCGAGTGGCCTGGGCCAACTCCAGCGGTAGATCCCAGTGCATCCCTTGCCAAACATCTACCCAGTGCGTGACTCCGGTAAACCAGGTGGTGGCATCCTGGAGCAAGTCGATCGCCATCATCCCTCTCTCCTGCTTAAGTAGTGCTGCTCTAAAGCCGAACGCTTCAGGCTTCAGAACTGAACGATACCAGAAAACTCTCCAGTTAGCGATTTGTTTCGGAGGTTAAGTCACACGGGAGCGTTAGCCATACTCCACACCCGTTTGATCCTAGCCCTGGATTCTTTGCTAACTAAACTGCAACTTTGACCGAAGCAACTTTCTGGGTCGCTTCGGTGACGATCGCTCTTCCCGTCAGGCTGAACGCTCTCACCTCCGTGATCAGAACGTTCACCAGTTTTCCTTTCAGTTGAGTGATATTTCCCGAAAAGAAGGTCAAGCGGTTGCCGCGTGTGCGTCCCATCACTTGAGTTGGATCTTTCTCGTTCTGCGCCTCGACCAGCACTTCCTCCACGCGGCCCAGATAGCGCTGCGATCGTTCGGCCGCTTTAGTGCTAACTAGATGGTTCAGGCGTTGCAGTCGATCGCGCTTTACCTCTTCGCTGAGTTGGTTCTGCCAGAGGGCGGCGGGAGTGCCGGGCCGAGGCGAGTAAGCGGCGGTGTTCAGCAGATCAAACCCGATTTCTTCTACCAGCTTCAAAGTCTGCTCGAACTGGGCTTCGGTTTCCCCAGGGAAGCCAACGATCGCATCGGCACTGATGGCGGCATCGGGCATTTGTTGACGGATATTGTCGATGATGCGGCGATATTTTTCCTGAGTGTAGCCGCGGCTCATCGCCTTCAGCACGTCGTTGTCACCGGACTGGAAGGGAATGTGGAAGTGTTCGCAAACTTTGGGCAACTCGGCGCAGGCGCGAATCAGTCGATCGGTGAAGTAGCGGGGATGGCTGGTGGCAAACCGCAGGCGATCGATGCCTTCCACCCCATGCACAAAGTGAAGCAAATCCGTCAGAGTGTGCAGATGCCGCCCTTCGGCAGTGGCCCCCGGCAGATCTCGACCGTAAGCATCAATGTTCTGGCCAAGCAAAGTCACTTCTTTGAAGCCTTGCTGGCCCAGAAGCTGCATTTCCGATCGAATCGCTTCAGGAGTACGGGACTGCTCCACCCCGCGCACATTGGGCACAACACAATAGGTACAGCGCTCGTTGCAGCCGTAGATCACGTTCACCCAAGCGGTTACGGTGCTGTCGCGGCGCGGACTGGTGATGTCCTCCATAATGTGAACCGCTTCGGTGGCTACCACCTGATTGCCGTTGAACACCTGCTCCAGCAAGTCCTGAAGCCGATTGGCGTGCTGCGGCCCCATGACCAGATCCAGTTCCGGGACGCGGCGCAGCAGTTGTTCGCCCTCCTGCTGGGCCACGCAGCCTGCAACAACAAGGGTTAACCCTGGCTCCTCTTGCTTGCGGCGGGCCTGCCGTCCCAGGTAGGAGTAGACTTTTTGCTCGGCATTGTCGCGGATGGTGCAGGTGTTGTAGAGGATCAGGTCGGCTGCGTCGGGTTCTTCGGCCCACTGAAAGCCCATGTCCTCCAAAATTCCCGCCATGCGCTCGGAGTCGGCTTTGTTCATCTGGCAGCCGAAGGTGGTGATGTGGTAGCGGCGAGTCGCAGTCATGGGCCCAGAACAGAATGAGGAGTGCATTCTATCTTAGCCCGATCGACCATCCGCCCCAGGACTGCTATCCTCTAGGGGAATGTGTCGCAGACAAGGAGCGATCGTCCTGATGTGTGGAATTGTGGGCTATATCGGCACTCAGACCGCCAGCGAAATCTTGCTGGAAGGGCTACGCAAGCTGGAGTATCGGGGCTATGACTCCGCCGGAATTGCCACAGTGCTGGAGGGCGAAATTCACTGCGTCCGGGCTAAGGGTAAGCTGCAAAATCTGCAAGACAAGCTTGCGGGAGAAGTGAATCCGGCCCGGATTGGGATCGGGCACACGCGCTGGGCCACCCACGGCAAGCCAGAGGAATACAACGCCCATCCCCACAGGGACACAGCCAACCGGATTGCGGTGGTGCAGAACGGTATCATTGAGAATTACCAAAAGCTGCGGGAAGAACTGAAGCCCAAGGGGCACGAGTTTCGCTCGGACACCGACACTGAAGTAATTCCGCATCTGATTGCAGAGATGTTGAAAGAGATGGAGCATCCGTCGCTGCTGGAGGCGGTGCGGCTGGCAGTCAAGCAACTGAGCGGAGCCTTCGCGATCGCGGTTCTCAGCGCCGATTATCCCGATGAACTGATCGTGGCCCGGCAGCAAGCACCGTTGACGATCGGTTTTGGGCAGGGCGAGTTCTACTGCGCTTCGGATACGCCTGCTCTGGTTCCCTACACTCGCGCCGTGCTGACTTTGGAAAATGGCGAACTGGCGCGGTTGACTCCGTTGGGCGTGGAGGTTTACAGCTTTGAGGGGCAGCGCCTCAAGAAAAAGCCCCGCACCCTAAGCTGGAACCCCGTCATGGTGGAAAAGCAGGGCTTCAAGCACTTCATGCTGAAGGAGATCTACGAGCAGCCCGGAGTAGTGCGATCGTGTCTGGAAGCCTACCTCAACCCCGATTGGAATCTGGCCGATCATCAGCATTCTCCCGTGCGGCTGAATTTGCCGGAGCAGTTTCATACCAACCTGCAACAGATCCAGATTGTTGCCTGCGGCACGAGCTGGCATGCGGCTCTGGTGGGCAAATATCTGATTGAACAGTTGGCGGGAATTCCAAC